>DATLUU010000246.1:0-14947 GCA_035577885.1 Verrucomicrobiia bacterium | reverse complement strand
CGGAGAGCGGCGCGCCGGCGAGCGAGGCCACGGGTCGCTGGTTCGCGATCACGGTCACCGAGTCGCTGGCCCCGAGGCCGCTGCCGTCCACGACGCTCACCGTCGCCGTGTACGTGCCGGCCGAATACGTGTGGACGATCGACGGCGACGCCTGCGGGCCGGCGCCGGTGCCGTCGCCGAAGTCGAACCAGTAGGTCAGGGGCCCGCCTTCGGGGTCGTGCGATCCCGAGGCGTCCAGCGTCACGATCGCGGGCGCGGTGGCCATGGACGGGTTCGCGACCAGCACGGCGACCGGCGGCAGGCCGGCCGGCTGGTACTCGTACGCGCCGCGGTCGGAATAGGTGATGGGCCCCAGCCCGGCGTCGGCCGTGGAGGGATCGTTCACGCGTGCGAAGCCGCCCGCGTCCGTGGCCGGCCAGTCCGGCGACGAGGAGTTGCCGTTGTCGATCGCGGGCGATCCGCCGAGCAGGTGGAAGTCGCCCGCCGCGGGGCTCGCGAACTTCGGGTCGGCCTGCAGCGTGCGCGAGTCCTGGCCGCTTCCCGCCTGGTAGCCGGCGAGCGTCGCGTAGATGGTCTTGTTGAACTTGATCGGCTGCTGGCTCGTGGAGTTCCAGAAGATGTTGTCGTTCGAGACGAAGCCCGAGGTCGACGTCGCGTCCACCCACAGGTCGTACTCGTTCGTCGTCAGCCCGTTGTTCACCGCGATGCAGTTCGTGAGCTGCGTGCCCGGCGAGGTGCCCTCGATCGAGAACCCGTCCTTGAAGTTGCCGTAGGCGACGTCGTTCAAGTGCACGTTGCCGGTGGCGCCGAGGTGGTCGTAACCGTGGTCGCCGTTGTTCCAGCTCACGTTCTCATACGAGAGGTTGTTGCTCGCGCCCAACTGGAAGTCCTGCCCCGTGTCCTGGTTGTCGTGCCAGCGGTTGCGGCGGATCGTATTGCCGGTCGAGTCGTGCATGTAGAGGCCGTTCGCCTTGCGCGTGCCCGGCACCGCGTTGCGGGCGCTCTCGTTGTCCTCGACCAGGCATCCCGTGCAGCCGCCGGTGAGGTCGATGCCGTGGTCGTTGCTGTCGGTGACCACGTTGCCGGCGACGCGCACACGCTGGCAGTTGTTGACGTAGATGCCGTACCGGTTCGAGAACGTGACGACGCAGCCGAGGACGGCGATGTCGGTCGAGCCGCCGGAGACGTAGATCGAGCGGTCTTCGGTATGGGTCACCGTGAACCCGTCGAGCGTGATCCAGGACCTGCCCGAGAGCACGAACGCGTTGCTGCGGCGGCCGACCAGCGTCCCGTGCAGACCCGGGTTGCCGCCGCCGGCGTTGACGTACAGCCCCTCCCCCGCCACGTAGCGATACGTCCCGGATTGGAGCGACGTCGGCGAGTTGCCGGTCGCGGTGAGCCGCGCGCCATCCGCGAACACCTGCAGCGGCGACCACGTGACGCCCGCGGCGAGCCACACGTCGCCGGAGTACGCCGCCCACGCGCCGGTCGCCGAGAGATCGTCGGCACCATCGATGACGACGCCGGGGCCGTTCGCGCGCAACACGACCGGAGCGAGCGACGTGCCCGAGGTCGCGAACGTGACCGTCTCGCGGTAGGTGCCGGGCTGGACGAGGATCGTATTGCCCGCCGAACCGTGCGCCGCGAGCGCCGCGGAGATGGTGCAGTAGGGCTGGCTCACCGTGCCGGGTCCCGTCGGCGAGCACTGCGGGCTCGAGGCGTCGACGTAGTAGGTGCCGGCGGAAGCGGTGCCCGCGAGCAGCCCGAGCAGCAGCAGCGCGACGAGCGGCCCCGTGCCGCGGCGCGGGGCGCGCGGATCACGGTCCTTGCCGGCCTGGCACACCTCGCGGATCTCGTGGGCCGAGAACATGGGCGGGAACGGACCCGGGGGTCAGTTCTTGAGGTTGCCGATCGGTCGCAGCCGCACGACCGCTCGCATGAGCTCGCGCTCCTCGAGCCGGTTCATGAGCGCGTCGATGGGCCCGGGTCGCATCACCGCGACCTGGCGTGCGCCCGTGACGCGGGCGTTCCGCCCGCGCGTCATGCGCACCCGCAGCACCATCTCGCGCATGGGACTCAGGCGGCCCTCCGCGCGCGCGGTCTCGATCAGGTGGCCGGCGCCGTGGTCGTACGAGTGCATGCGACCGTGTCCGTCGCTCACGCCCACGCCCAGCCACGAGGGCACGTCCCAGGCGCCCGCCACGATCGTCGGGCGGTCGGGGACGAGCCGGCAGGCGTTGTGCCGCGCCACCCACGAGCGCTCGCCGCCGAGGGTCTCCTCGGTGATGCCGTTGTGCGAGATGTCGCACACCAGCTCGGTGCGCACGCCGGGCGAGACGCACTCACGCAGGCCGTCGACGATGGCGCGCACGGTCGCGAGCCGGTAGGCGTAGCCGAAGTTCATCGCCATCGCCATCGCGGCGCGGAACGCCTCGCCCTCGGGGGAAGCCGCCGGGATCGGTGTCCAGCCGTTGCGCTGGAAGTGCGTCCGCCATTTCTCGGCGGCGCGCCCCTCCCCCATCCGCTGCAGGTAGTGGAACGCGAGCTTGGAGAGGAAGAACGCCGGCACGCGGTTTCCCTTGAGCTTGGTGCGGCGCGAGTAGTGGTGGAGCAGCGTGCCGCTGAACGGTCCGGGTCCGAGGTGGTACATGACCACGACCTGCCCCGCGCGCAGGCCCCAGAGCGCGGCGAGCGCGGGATCCCGGATCTCGTCCACGACCTGCAGCTCGAGGAAGTGGTTGCCGCCGAAGTTGAGCCCCATCTCCGAGGCGACGAGCCGGGCGTTCAGGAGCGCCGCCGGCACCCAGCGGCGCAGCGCGCGCTCGGGGTCGCCCGGCAGCTCGATGCGCGCCCCGTTCTCCATGCGTTCCACGATCGCGGGGTCGAAGCCGTAGCGGCCGGCGACCGCGCGGCCGCCGTCGACGAGCACGCGGCGCAGGACGGGCGAGTCGAGGCTGTAGCGATTGCGCTCGAGCACGTGCCCGGAGGCGCGCGAGCCGATGCGTGCGAACAGCGCCTGGATGCGAGCCGGCGTGAAGTCGCGTGCGCTCAGGTCGGTGGCCACCACGCCCATGCCGTCGTTGACCGCGACCGAGGTGAACTCGGGCACCAGCACGCCGCGGGTGGCGATGCCGATGCTCGACGGCACCTCCATGGCGCCCTTCTGGTGGCGATCCGGAAGGCCCAGTACCGAGGTGACGAACGGCAGCGCGGCCACCTGTGCGAGCCGTGCGTCGATCTCGGCCGTGGGATGGCCTTCCAGCGACAGCGTGCTGAGCACGCCGGCGCCGTCCGCCGCGCGCGCCGCGGCCTGGAACCCGTTCACATTCGTTTCGAGCGCCCCTGCGACACCCATCTTCGCCCTCTCCGTCCACGTTCCCATCGACAAGCCACCCCGGCTCACGCCGGCCCCGTGCGGCCCGCGAGCCGCGCCGGCCGCGACGGCCGGAACGTGGCCAGCACGCCACGCAGCACCGACCACTCCGCCGGCGACAGCGCGCGGGTGGCGACGAGCACCGCTCCATACGCCACCGCACCCACCGCCACCTGCACGAGCCATCCCGCGCCATGCACACCGACCACCGCGACCGCCATCACCAGCGCGCCGGCGACCGGCCTCCACGCCTGCGCGAGCAGAGCCGTGAGCGGCACCTCCGCGGCGAGCGCCGTCTGGCAGACCATGAACACCAGGACCTCGGCGATGGCGAACGTCCACGCGGCGCCGATCGCACCGAAGGTGCGCGCGGTGAGGACGCAGCCGACGACGTTCACCACGAGCCCGACGCAGACGGCGGCCAGGTAGATGCGCTGGCGGCCGATCGCCGCCAGCAGGTAGCGCGAGTGCAGGTTCACGAACACGAACGGCACCGCGAGCGACATCACCCGCAGCGTCGCGACCGCGCCCTCGTACCCCTTGCCGCCATGGAAGAGGAGCGGCACCAGCGAGCCGGCCAGCAGCAGCAGCCCGGCCCCGATCGGGACCGAGACCACGAGCTGGTACTTGATCGCGGCGCGCATCGGGCCGGCGAGGCCCTGGGGGTCGATCCCGGACCCGGCCTGCGGCCGGCTCGCGCGGCGTGCGAACGCGGGGAACGCCGCCATGCTGAGCGCCGAGGCGAGGAAGCCGAACGGCTGCGAGAGCAGGTAGGAGACGTTGAAGCAGGCGACGTCCACGCGCGTGGACAGTGCCTTCAGCACGAACACGCCGACGCGGCCGTAGACCACCACGAGCACCAGCGCGAGCCCGATCGGCCAGCCTTCGGCGACGAGCCGGCGCACCCGACCCGCATCGAGCTCGAACCGCGGCCGGAGTCCCATGCGCACCAGCATCGTCGCGCCCACGATCGTGCGCAGCACGTAGGCCACGACCGCCGACCCGAGCAGGTACGGAAGCGAGCCGCCGAGCGACAACGCCACGACGATCCCGGCGAGCCAGGCGAGCTGGCTCACGAGCAGCAGCACGGACTCGAGGTCCAGGCGCTCGCGGGCGCGGAACGTCCACACCGCGGAGTCCGTGCTGAAGTCGAACACGGCGGCGAGCACCACCAGCGACAGCAGCCCCGCGGGCAACATCAGGCGGCTGGCGACGCTGAGGGCGAGCAGGAGCGTGGCGACCAGCGCCCGGAGCAGCAGGCCGTCGCCGAGCGTGCGCGCCGCGTCCGCGGGCCGCCGTACCATCTCGCGCGTCACGATCGTGCCCGCGCCCAGGTCGCAGGTGCTCGAGATCAGTGGGATGAGCGCGTACCAGTACGCGTACTCGCCGTAGCCGGCGGCGGAGAGGCGGTTGCCGAGCAGCACCATCGCGCCCACGTTGATGAGCGCGCTCACCGCCTGCGCCGCGGCGCGGAACGCGGTGTTGCGGCCGACGCGGGCGCCTTCGGAATGTGCGGGCACCGCGGCCTTCACCGGCGGCGGCGGAACCTCGACGGCAGCGGCCGGCGTGATCCTGTGCGCGGTGTTCATGCCCGTACCTCGCTCGCCAGCGCCGCGGGCACGCCGATGCCCCGGCGCTCGAGGCTGGCGCGGTAGACGCGCTCCAGCCGGAGCACGATCAACGCCTCGTCGAACTCCGCGCGCGCCACCTCGCGGCCACGCGCACCCATGCGGGCGCGGAGGGCCGGGTCGTCGACGAGGCGGGCGAGCGCGTCGGCCAGCCCGGCTGCGTCGTTCACGTCGACGAGGAAGCCGGTGTCACCGTCGCGCACCACCTCGCGCGTGCCGGTGACGCGGGTCGCAACCATGGGCAGGCCCGCGGCCATCGCTTCGACCGCCGCCCGCGGGATGCCCTCCTTGAGCGACGTGAGCACGCCGACATCGGACCGGCCGAGCAGCTGGGGGATGTCGTCGCGGTAGCCGAGGAAGCGGACCTCGTTCGAGAGACCCGATTCCGCGACCTGGCGCTCGCACCGGGCGCGGCCCTCGCCGCCGCCCACGAGCCACAGCTCGAAGCGCCGGCCGCTGTGCTTGAGCCGCGCGGCCGCGTCGAGGAGCAGGGCGTGGTTCTTGACCGGCTCCATGCGCGCCACGCAGGTGATGACCACGGGCTGCCCGGGCTCGTGTTGTGGCGTCGTGGCGAGGAACGGCTCGAGCGTGATGCCGTTGCCGACCCACTCGAGCCGGCGCTCGGGCGCGATGCGATGGCGGAGCGCGCGCTCGATGTCCTCGTGGTTCTGGCTCAGCAGCACGTCGGTGAGCCCGCCGGCGAAACGCTCCACGGCGATCGCCGCCGCGGCACCCGGGCCGCGGCTGCCGTCGTGGAACGCGAAGCCGTGCACGGTGTGCAGCACCACGGGCACGCCCGCGAGCCGCGCCGCGATGCGGCCGACGATGCCGGGCACCGAGCAGTGCGTGTGCACGAGATCCGGCTTCACGCGGCGGAAGTAGGCGACCAGCTCCAGCAGCGCCCAGGTGAGCATGAACGGGTTGACGCCGCGCGGCAGGTGGTAGGTCTCGACCGGGATCCCCGCCTCGCGCAGCGGCCGCACGTACGGCCCGTCGATGCAGACGACGCGGTTGTCCACGCCCTTCGCGCGCAGCCTCAGCACCCGCTCGCGCAGCAGCGTGTCCGCCGACGAGCTCAGGTTGATCACGTCCACGATGCAGGGCTTCTTGCCGCGGCTCATGCGGCCTCCGCTGCCGGGGCCGAGGCGCGAGCGGTGCTCACGATCGCGGAGGCGCAGACGAGCGCGAAGAACACCCAGTAGTGGCGGAAGTGGAACTTCTCGATCACGAGGGAATGGACCGCCGAGGAGGCGATCACCGCCAGCATCGCGGCCGCCCACAGCCGGGCGCGGCGCGACGTGCCGCCGCCACGCGCGCGGCGTGCCCCGCGCCAGTAGACCGCGACCTGCCCGCACAGCCCGATCATGAACGCGAGCAGGCCGATGAGACCCAGCGGCCCGCGCTCGATCGCGTAGGCGAGGTAGTCGCTGTGCGCCTCCTTCGAGCGATAGGAATCCGGGCGCTCGCGATCGGCGATGCCCATGGTGAGCGAGCTGCTGTTGCCGGGTCCGATGCCGAGCGGCGAGTGGGCGTAGGCGACCTGGAGCTGGTCCCAGATGTGGGCACGGCTCGCGGTGCTGTGCTCCATGCGGCCCGCGAACGTGTGCTCGCTGAGTGCCGCGACGACGCGGCCGCCGAGGCCGTACTCGGAGCCGATCCACACGCCGATGCCGACGAGGCTCACGAGCAGCACCGCCCCGGCAAGGTAGCTGCCGCGGCGATCCGTGGGACCGGTCGCCGCCATGAACACGCCCCACACCACCAGGCCGGCCAGGAACGCGACCATGCCGCCGTTCGACTTGGTGGCGAGCAACGCCAGGCCGATGATCCCGAGTGCCGACACGAACAGCACGCGCTTGAGGTCGGCCGCGAGGCTCATGACCACGAACACGCTCATCATCAGGTAGTCCGCGAGCATGTTCGGGTTGTACATCGTCGACCTCGACCGCAGGCCGCGCGAGCCGAGCAGCGAACCGACGCTGTTGTGGAGCAGGTACTGGCCGATCGCGCCCAGCGACACGAGCACGGCCGCCCACATCCACGCCTGGCGCACGAGGCGCAGGTCCTCCCGCGTCCGCATCAGGTTCACGAGCACCACGAACCAGCAGAACAGGTAGACGTCCTGCGCCAGCGCCAGCGCGGCCAGACTCATCGACGGCGCGAAGCCGCTGGCGATGAGGCTGCCGACCATCACCACCGCCAACGGCGCGAACAGCGGCACGCGCAGCCCCTGCCGTCCGGGAAGGACGACGAACAGGGCGAACGCCGCGATGGCGAACAGGTTCACCGCATCGATCAACGCGGTCTGGCCGGGGCCCGCGGGCACGACCAGCGGCGCCAGCAGTGCGGAAGCCGCCACGTAGGCGCGGCTCGCCCGGGCCCGCGGCTTCGTGTCCGCTGCAGGGACCGTCGAGCCGCGGCCCCGCGCTTGCGAAAGCGCGATGGTCATGCGGGCAGCGTTTCGTTCAGTGTCCGGATCACCCCGCGCGCGCCGCCCATCCGCTCTTCGGAGACGCTCAGCAGCCGCACCATCTCCTCGCGCACCATCGGCGCGTCGTGTTCGCTCACCGCGCGCAGGATCTTGGGATGGGCCGACTTCCACACCGTCTCGTGGTCGTTCAGGAGCTTCTCGAACAGCCGCTCGCCGGGACGCAGCCCGGTGATCGCGATCTCGATGTCCTTGCCCGGGGTGAGGCCATAGAGGCGGATCAGGGCCCGCGCCATGTCGAGGATGCGGATCGGCTTGCCCATGTCGAGCACGAACACCTCTCCACCCCTGCCCATGCTGGCGGCGTGAAGAATGAGCTGCACCGCCTCGGGAACGGTCATGAACAGCCGCGTCACCTCGGGGTGCGTCACCGTGACGGGACCCCCGCGCTCGATCTGCTCGCGGAACAGGGGCAGCACGCTGCCGCTCGAGTCGAGGACGTTGCCGAAGCGCACCGTGAGGAGCTTGGTGCGCGAGCCGTTCTTCATCATCTGCAGAGACAGCTCCGCGAGCCGCTTGGAGATGCCCATCATGCACACGGGCTCCACGGCCTTGTCGGTGGAGATGAGCACGAACACGTCCGTCTCGTGCCGGACCGCCGCCTCGGCCACGGTGCGCGTGCCGATGACGTTCGTGCGCAGCGCCTCGCCGGGGTTGCGCTCCATCATCGGCACATGCTTGTACGCGGCAGCGTGGAAGATCGCGTTCGGCTTGAACTCGCCCATGACCTCGTCCACGCGCTGCGCATCCGCGACGTCGCCGATGACCGGCTCGATCGCCAGCTCGGGGTACCGGCGCCGCAGCTCGCGCTCGATCTCGTAGAGCGCGAACTCGTGCCGCTCGTACAGCACCAGACACGACGGCCCGTGCGAGGCCACCTGGCGCACGATCTCGGAGCCGATCGAGCCGCCGGCACCGGTCACGAGCACGCAGCGGCCGGCGATGGTGCCGCGCGCGACCGCGCTGTCGGTGTGGATCGCCTCGCGGAACAGCAGGTCCTCGGAATGGTAGTCGCCGAACAGCCTCGGGGTCTCCGGCCGCATCAGCAGCTGCGCCAGGTCCGGGGCGAGGCGCGCGTGGCGGCCGAGCGCGCGGCACTGCCGCAGCAGGTCCTCGCGCGCCTCCTCCGTCGCATCCGGCATCGCCACCAGCACCTCGTCGGGCTCGGTGCGGCGCAGGATGTCGTCCAGCTCGCTCTTCGTGCCCAGCACCGGCACGCCGTGGATGCGCACGCCACGGCGGCGCCCATCGCCGTTCACCATGCCGATGATCTCGCAGTCGCTGCCGGTGCGCTCCATGAGCTCGCGGGCGACGCGCGCCATGGGATCCTCGTCGCCCACCAGCAGCACGCGGCGGAGCGGCATGCCGCCGGGCTTCAACTCGCGATGCAGCCGGCGCGCGATGCGGATGCCGGAGAGGAAGGCGACGCACAGCAGCGCGTCGATGGCAGCGACGCCGCGCGAGTGCGTGGTCACGTGGAGGAACCACTTGGCCGCGAACCACCACGTGAACTGCGCGCAGGTGATGGCGAACGCGATGCTGCGCAGGTCGCGCACGCCGGCGTAGCGCCACACGCTGTGGAACAGCCTGAACGCGTGCAGCCACAGCACCTGCGAGAGCAGGACCAGCGGCAGGACGCGCAGGAACGTGACCAGCTCGGACGGCGGCACGTGGCTGTCGAAGCGGATCACGAGCGCGAGGATGTCCGCGGCGAGGAGGGCTCCGACCTGGATCGCGAACCCGACCCAGAGCCGGTACGGAGTCAGCCAGTCGACCACGCGCTCGATCGCGCGCGCCGGATAGAACAGGCTCGCCAGCGTCGCGATCACGAGCTGCAGGTCCCAGCCCACCGAGGCATGGCGCGCGTAGTGTCGCGACAGCCGCAGCTTCTCCGGCAGGATGCGCTCCACGTAGTCGCGCTCCGCCTCTTCGGGCCGGTCGAGGAGCTGGTTCTCGTCGCGGTAGCGGATCGACGCCGGATCGGTGATCCCCGGCCGGATCCTCAGGATCTCCGTGTACTCGGCACGGAACAGGTCCACGTAACGCGGCACCTCGGGGCGCGACCCGACCAGGCTCATCTCGCCGCAGAGCACGTTCCAGAGCTGGGGCAGCTCGTCCAGCTTGCACGGCCGCAGCACGCGGCCGATGCGGGTGATGCGCTCGTCGCCGCGCACGGTGATCTCGGGCCCGTTCTCCGACGCGCCCACGCGCATGGTGCGGAACTTGAGGATGAAGAAAGTCTTCAGCTTGCGGCCGACGCGCTGCTGGCGGAACAGCACCGGCCCGCCGTCCTCCGCCTTGATGAGCACGGCGACGACGAGGAAGAACGGCCACAGCACCAGCAGGCCCAGCGCCGATGCGACCACGTCGAGCGCGCGCTTCATCGTCCGGCCCCCTGGGCGATCCCCCGCACGGCATCGATGACGTGGCGCACGTCGTCGTCGCTCATCTTGGCGTAGATGGGCAGCGACACGATGCGCTCGTAGGCGCCCCAGGCGTTGGGGAAGTCCTGCGGCCGGAGCGCGTAGCGCTCGCGGTAGTAGGGGTGCACGTGGAGCGGGATGAAGTGCACGGACACGCCGATGTTGCGCGCGATCAGCTGGTCGATGAATGCATCGCGCCCGAGGGTGAGGCGCTCCGGATCGACCTGGATCACGTAGAGGTGCCAGCCGTGGGACTCACGGTCCTCCACGCGCGGGATCGAGATGCCGGGGAGGTCCGCGAACGCGGCGTCGTACTGGTCCGCGATGGTGAGGCGCCGGCGGTGGAACGCCTGGCACTTGCGCAGCTGGTGGATGCCGATCGCCGCGGCGATGTCGGTGAGGTTGTATTTGAAGCCGGGCGCCAGGATCTCGTAGGACCACGAGCCGTTCTGCGTGTAGCGCTTCCACGCGTCCTTGCTCATGCCGTGGAGGTGCATGAGGCGCATGCGCTCCATGATGTCGTCGCGGTCGGTCACCACCATGCCGCCCTCGCCGGTGGTGACGTTCTTGGTGGCGTAGAAGCTGAAGCAGGTGATGTCCGAGAGCGTGCCGACCATGCGCCCGTTGTAGCGGGTGGGGATGGCGTGCGCCGCATCCTCGATCACGGGCACGCCGGCGCCGCGCGCGATGTCGACGATCGCGTCCATGTCACAGGCCTGGCCGGCGAAGTGCACGGGCAGGATCGCCTTCGTGCGCGGCGAGAGCCGGCGCCGGATCTGCTCCGGGTCGATGTTCAGCGTCCGCGCGGTGACGTCGGCGAACACCGGGCGGGCGCCCAGGTGCTCGATCACCGCCGCCGTGGCGGTGAACGTCATCGGCGTGGTGATCACCTCGTCGCCGGGGCCCACGCCCACGGCCTCGAGCGCCAGGTGCAGCGCCGCCGTGCACGAGTTCACCGCCAGCGCGTGCTTGGCGCCGATGAACTCGCCGAATTCGCGCTCGAACTGCTTGACCTTGTGCCCGGTCGTCAACCAGCCCGACCGGAGGCAATGGACGACTTCCTGGATCTCCTCGTCGCCAAGGAGTGGAGCGGCGAACGGAAGGAACTCACCACGCATCAGAAGGATGTCCTTTGCGGCTGACCCTCTCGGGGAGCGCCGCGGTTGCAGAGCTATGCGCGTGACTCAAGGCTGATAGGCGCCGTAGTAGTAGAGCATCGGGTCTTTGTGACGCATGTCGATCTGGTTCAACACCACGCCGAGGAAGTTCGGTTTCGCGCGGTCGAGCTGCTCCTTCGCCTGCCGCACGATGGTGAGGTCGTAGCCGTCGGCCTTGACCACCATCAGCACGCCGTCGGCGAGGCCGGCGAGCATCTCGGCCGGGCTCGCGAGCGCCACCGGCGGCGAGTCGAGCAGCACCACGTCGAACATGCGGGTCAGCCGCTCGAGCAGGCGCGCGAACGGCTGCGCGTACGTGTCCTCCTGCAGGCTGTAGGGCGTCGAGCCGGCGGTGAGCACCTTGAGCTTCTCGAGCGGCGTGTCCATGAGGAAGCCGGGGATCTGGTTGGTGAGGAACGGGCGCTTGAGGTAGTCCGCGAGCTTCTCCAGCACCTGATCGCCGACGAGGTCGTTCGTGGGCGCCTCGGCCTGCTGCCCGGACGTCGCCGACAGGTAGGCGTCGGCGGTCTCCGAGAACGAGCACTCCGGGCGGCGCAGGGTCACCAGCCGGCGCAGCGACTCGCGAATCTGCTCCGTGAGCACGGCGGAGAGCTCATCGCGTTCGACGTAGCCCAGCCCGAGCAGCACCTCGCCCAGCGGGCGCGCGGTGGTGCGCTGCAGCCGCAGCGAGCCCTCGCGCTGCTCGTCGGTGATGCGCTCCGAGCGCAGGAGCAGCGCACCGAGCCGCATGTCCTCGTGGTGGTTCGGCATCTGCACGCTGCGGATCCGGCCCTTGTGGATGAGCAGGCGGAACCGCTGGTCGCCGTCGGTGACCAACAGCTCGCCCGACTTGCCTTGCGCGTGGAGGATCTCCAGCCAGTCGCCGACGCCGAACTGGGCCGGCGTCTCGCGGCCGATGTCGAGGTGGTAGAGCTCCTTCAGCAGCTCGCCCAGGCCGCGGTTGTTCTCGAGCCCGAACAAGCGGTGCAGCGTGGGGCGGAAACGGTCGGTGTCGACGATGCACACGCTCTGGCGGCCGGAGCGCGCGAGCGCGCGGCCGAGACCCGCGGTGACCGTGGACTTGCCCTCGCCCGACCCCGCGCTCGTGACCATGACCGAGCGGATGTCCTTCTGCAGGTGCTCGTTCACCGAGGCCGCGAGCGAATCGAAGTACGACTCCTCGACGCGGTCGCCGGGCTTGCGGAACACCGGCGCCTTCGGCGCGCCGTGCGACGGCCCGTTGCCGTGGCCGCTCGCCGCGCCGTTCGCGACGGCCTTCGCCGCGCCGTTCACCACGCGGTGCGCCGCGCCGTTCGCCGCGCCGTTCGCCGCGCCGTTGGGAGCCGCCTTCGGCTCCGCCCGGGAGGTGGACTTCACTTCCACCCTGGGCTCCGCCTTCGCGGGTTCCACCTTGGTTTCGACCTTCCGCTCCATCCCGCCTCCAGGTCCTGCGTCCTTCGACTGCTCCGGACCGTTCGACCGGCCCGGTGATGTCCGAGAGAGGAATCCAGCTCTACGTGGAACGTCTGGGGATCATCCCCACGACCGGCAGCCCGAGCTCGCGCACGACGTCACGAGGGCTGCGGATCGTGCGGCGGAACGCCTCCAGCGCCAGCGCGAGCCCGCTGCCGGTGACGAATCCGAGCACCAGACCGACGACGATGTTGATGGCCTTGCGCGGCCGCACCGGCAGCAGCGGCACCGTCGCCTTCTGCACGATCAGCACCGATGAGGGCTGGATGGTCTGGGCGATGTCCTGCTCCTGGACCGTCTTGAGCAGCAGCGTGTAGAGCTCGCGCTGCGTCCCCAGCTCGCTCTCGAGCGTCGAGTACTTGGTCGAGCTGTCCGAGAGCGCCTTGAGCGAGACGTCGTTGTGGCCGAGCTGGTTCTGGAGGTCGGCGACGCGCCTGCTCAGCGCGATGCGCTGGTTCTCGAGGTCGGACTGCGCCTTCTGCAGCTCGCGGCGCATGGACTCGCGCAGCGCGCGCGACTGCGACTCGAGCGAGAGCAGCTCGGGGCTGCCGTCCTTGTAGACCTGGCGCATCGCCAGCAGCTGGGTCTCCACACGCTGGAGGTCGCGGTAGCGATCGTCCATCCCGGGCGTCTGTACCGGCGGATTGCTCCAGTCGGGAGCGTCGCTCGCCTTGAACTGCTGGATGCGGTCGAGCTGGGTCTCGACGTCGTGCAGGTCCGCGCGAGCCTTGATCACCGCGGAGCCGAGCTCGGTCCCGGTCTGGGCGAGCTGGCGATTCCGCTCCGCGGAGATGGCGAGGCTGGCGTGCTTCGAGCCGTAGATGTTCTGCTCCGAGGCCTCGATCACCTTGCGCACGTCGGCGATCTGCGAGCGCAGCGATTCGAGACGGGCCTTGTCGGCCGCCTGGCGCGTCTGCGCCTCGGAGGCGAGGAACACCTTCGCCACCGTGTTCGCGAGATCGGCCGCGGCCTTGGGACTGGAATGCTCGGCCTGGACGTCGACGAGCCGCGTGTCGCGGATGGGGCGCACGCTGACCGCGTTCTGGAGCCAGGCCACGTTCGCGTTCAGGCGCTGGTCCGGCGTCATCAGCGCCGCCTGCTTCGGGTCGGCGACGTCGGGAGCGAGCTTGACGCCACGCGACTGCACCTCGCTCACGACCTTCTCCGCCACGTCGCGCGTGAGGATGCGCTCCGCGGTGGTGAGCAGCGTGAGGTTCTCCGAGACCGTGGTCGGGGTCGCGGCGACCTCGGCGCCCGTGATCGGCGAGCGGCTCTGCGTGGGCTGGATCTCGAGGCGGGCCGCCGTGCGATACACCGGCTGCGTGAACGTATTGAGGGCGAACGCGAGCCCGACGAATACAAAGACCGCGCTCAATACGACCCGGCGGCGGCGAAGGATCAGCCGCCCGAGGTCGCGAACCTCGACCGCTTGGCTTTGGAACATGGTGGGGGCAGTTCCAGTGCGTGTGAACGGACTGGCGTCCGCCCCTGGGCGCGAGGAGAGAGGGTTCGCGCGGCTTGGATCACGCCAAGCCGTGGCTCGGGGGCGCGATCCTCGCGGGGAGGCGGGACGTCACGGACGACGAATGACTATGGGTTCAACGCTCGAGTCCGGGCGGTTGACGACCGAGCTCGAAGTGAGAAAAACGATACTCGGCGTAACTTGTATTAGCAAGACGCGTTGTGGATTATTTCGTATGTCGCGCGTGAACATCGTCGCGTAGGAGTGAATCCTCTTGCAGAGTGTCGGTTTGCGACGACACTCGCCCGGCGACGGCTCGTGCAGGGTGCACGATGGCGCGCGAGCGCGAGGCATCGCGCGCGGAGCTGCGGCGGAGATCCAGGCCGAGGACACCGCGCCGGCGTGCGGGTGTCCTCCGGCCGGGTCGTCTTCAGACGCTCGCGTACTCCTCGACCGGGGGGCAGGTGCAGACGAGGTGGCGGTCGCCCCAGGCGTTGTCCACCCGGCCCACCGCCGGCCAGAACTTCCGCTCGCGCACCCACGGCAGCGGGAACGCGGCGCGCTCGCGCCCGTAGGGGCGGGCCCAGTCGTCGGAGAGCGTCGCCTCGAGCGTGTGCGGCGCCCGCTTGAGCGGGTTGTCCTCCCTGGGGAGCGTCCCGCTCGCGATGTCGGAGATCTCGCCGCGGATGGCGACCAGGGCGTCCGCGAACCGGTCCAGCTCGGACTTCGACTCGCTCTCGGTGGGCTCGATCATCAGCGTGCCCGCCACCGGGAACGACAGCGTCGGCGCATGGAACCCGTAGTCCATCAGGCGCTTGGCGATGTCCTCGACCTCGATCCCCGAGGACTTCTTGAAGTGGCGCATGTCGAGGATGCACTCGTGCGCGACGCGGCCGCGCGCGCCCCGATAGAAGACCGGGTAGTGCGCGTCGAGCTGGTGAGC
>DATLUU010000245.1:0-4649 GCA_035577885.1 Verrucomicrobiia bacterium | reverse complement strand
CGCGGTCGCGGAGCATCGCGATGCGCACCCCCGAGCGCCACTTGCCGAGCGCGCCCGGCGTCGCGGGTGAGACGCGATACCCCTTGAGCCGGATCAGCAGGTCGACGGTCTCCGGCGGCAATCCTTCGATGGCGAACCGGCCGTCGCCGCCGAGCGTCACCACCATCGGCTTCGTCGCCAGCTGCCGTGCGAGCGTGAGCTCGGTCCCCGCGGGCAGGGGCTGACCGTCGCTCAGGGTGACGCGGCCCGCGAGCCTGAGCCCGCGCTCGAGTGAGAGCGGGGGCAGCTCGGTGACGCTGTCGCTCTCGCCGACCGTGCGCACGATCGTCCGCAGCGCCCAGGGGCCCGTCGAGCCGACGACCCCGGAGAACGCGAAGTCCTGGACCGGCGGCACGTTCGAGAACGTGAACCGGCCGCGCTCGTCGCAGGCGATCGTGTCCGGATCCACGAAGTTGAACGCGTCCGCGTCGACCTGCCGCATGCCGATCACCGCACCGGGGAACGGCTGCCCGTCGCGCAGCACCACGCCGGTCACGGTGGCACCGACATCGAGCCGGAGGAGCCCACCGTCACCGCCCGCCGCGACGTCCGGGAACACCTTCGGGCTCAGGTTGCGGGCCTCCACGAGCAGGACCCATTTCTGGATGCTGTCGGGACCGGCGATCCGGAACTCGCCGTGGGCATCCGTCACCGAGCCGGCATCCACGCGCGAGTTCTGCTGGCTCAAGTCGCCGAACGACACCGCGCCGTCCCCGGTGTGGATGCCGCGCGTGAAGATGGAAGCACCGGGAACCGGATCCCCGTGCTCGTCCACGACGTGGCCCACGGTCGTGCGCAGGCCCGGCGCGAGCACGCTGTCGCGCGTGCGCAGCACCTGGTCGAGCCGGCCGGACTTGGGATCGACGCGCTCGCGGAACTCGGGCACGCGGCCGTCGGCCACGAACAGCAGCCGGTAGAGCAGTCGATCGCTGAGCTGCGCGATCGCGAACCGGCCCTGCCTGTCGGTGGTGGCGGTCTTGCCGCACTCCGGGTAACACGACGGGCAGGCGCTGCCCACGCCCACGCGCGGCGCGGCGGTGTAGACGAACACGCGTGCGCCCGCGATCGGTCTGGTCGCCGGGTCCACGACGCGTCCCTGGAGCGTGAGCTTCGACTCTTCGGCGCTCGATCCGGAGGCGAGCGCGATCGCGACGAGCATCGCGAGCAGGGACGGTGGGGACGGCGGGCGAAGGTTCATGGCGGTTCCCTCTCCGCGTCCCGGGGAGCGGTCGCGGCGACTGGCCGGTCAGGAGACTACATCCGCCCGGTCCGGCGAAACCGGTCGGCTCGTGTCGACGGATCCGGTGGTCGCGTTGGGGCCACTCTTCCGGTGAACACCCCTCCGCGCCGAAAGTCCTTGTTGCCCCCCCTGGACCCGACTAGGCTCGGCGCGGCGCGGAACGGATTCCGCGTTTCTGCTCTCGGCGCCTTGCCACTGCCCAGGGCTCGCCGGGTGCTCAGGGACGAGCGCAAGCCATATCGAGATCGGGTCGACCCGACCCCCCCTGCATCATCCCCGTATTCTCGAGAGGAGCGCCCCCCATGGATCGACGGATCCCTCGGTTCACGCACGCCCACCTGGCCCTGGCTGCAACATTGCTGCTCGCCGTGGCGATGCCCGCGAACGCCGCCATCCTTCACTACAACTGCACGCTCAGCGGTCCCGCCGAGTCCCCGCCCAATCTCTCGCCCGGCACCGGCGGCGCCGAGGTCACGATCGACAACGTGGCGAACACCATGCGCGTGCAGTGCACGTTCAGCGGCCTGCTCGGCACCACCAGCGCCTGCCACATCCATACTCCGACGGCGGTCGCTGGCACCGGCACGGCCGGGGTCGCGACCATGACCCCGGCGTTCACGGGCTTCCCGCTCGGCGTCACGAGTGGATCGATGGACCACACGTTCGACCTCACGCTGACGGCGACCTACAACGGCCCGTTCGTCACCGCCAACGGCGGCACGGCGGCCGGCGCCGAGGCGGCCCTGCTCTCTGGGATCGCGGCCGGCAAGGCGTACTTCAACGTCCACACCCAGTCGGTTCCGGGCGGCGAGATCCGCGGGTTCCTGCAGCCGTTCGACCCGACGCCGACCGCGAAGTCGACGTGGGCGCGGGTGAAGTCGCTCTACCGTTGATTGCAGCAAGTCCCCGCCCAGGGACGCGAAGACCACCCTCGATGCGAGGGTGGTCTTCGCAATTCCGGCGGGCTCGGCGCTACCTCGCCACCACCACCATGCGGGTGACCGGCGCGCGCAGCCCCTGGCCGACGCGCACCCAGTAGACGCCCGGGTTGAGCCGTGCGCCGCGGCCGGCCTCGATCGTCATCGTGCCCGCAGCGGCGATCTCGATGTCGCGCCGGTTCACGAGGCGGCCGCTGACGTCGTAGACGTCGACGCGCGCGGGCTCGCGCCCCGGAAGGTCGCAGCGCACCTCGAGCTTGGCGCACGCCGGGTTCGTGAGCGCGTGGACCGCGAGCACGGTGGGGAGCGCCGGCGTGCCCGTGCTCCTGGAGCGCGGCCCCGGGCTCGGCGCGGGCTCCTCGCCGCAGCCGCCCTCGCGCCCGGCAAGCTCCGAGTTGACCCCCGAGACGTCCTCGAGCCAGCGGCGCACATACCACCGCGACGAGTCCGCGGGCTGGCCGGGCGCCCGCACCGCCGCATCGCCGCGGACGACGTGGAAGACGTGGAGTGCCGAGGTCGACAACAGGTGCTCGCCGGTGTGGAGGCGGACGGCCATCTCGAAGCGGCGCACCGTGAGCACCTCGTAGTGCTGCGTCGAGTCCGGGTGCTCGGGGTCCACGCCCTCGCTGATGCCATCGATGACCATGCCCACGCTGTCCGCCGGGGGCATCAGCGTGTCGCCGTCATGGATCGAGCCGTGCAGCATGCCGTGGACCATCCGCGCCTCGTCCTCGCGCGACATGCCGCTGAAGAACTCCATCAGGCTGTCGCCCCGGGTGTGGAAGCGGAAGTCCGCGGTCATGGTCGCGATCACGGCCTCGGGCGAGCGGCTGCGATAGCCGTCCGCGAGCCGCTCGAGCGTCGCCTCCTGGGCCTTGGCGGGCTGATTCACCGGCGGCACGCTCGTGCTCGGGCCGGCGTGTGCGTTCGAGCAGGCGAGCGCGATGAGGACGGGAACGAATCGATTCGCGCGCATGAGGACCCCTGGGGCCGGTCGGGTACTCGGTGGGGACGGTTCCGCAGCGAGGACGACGCGCTCGGTCCACGACCCGGAGGCCTCATGATAGCAGTCCGTTGGCCCGGAATGGGTGTATGCTGCGCGGCCTGTCGTCCACCCGGCGCCGTCCCGTGAGGCGGATCGCCATGCTCGTGGCGGGCCGCACGATTCGCGGCCTCCCGGGCCCCGGAAACGGGGCCCGCAGGAGCCCAGAGCCGACCGTGACCACCTCCATCGGAGCCGCAGCGCTGCTGGCCTCGGGCCGCTACGCGATCTTCCACGCCGGCTTCGAGTCCGGCGAGGAGCGCTGGTCGATCGAGGCCGCGGCCGAGGGCGGTGCGATCGCGCGCGGCGAGCAGGTGCTGGTGGCGCCCCACCCGCTCGCGAGCGAGCTCTCCTGGCGCGCGCGGCTCTCGCCCGACGGGCGCATCGCGGCGCTGGAGATGGAGTGGCGCGTGGGCACGCGCACCGTGCGCGCGGAGCACGAGGCGTTCGCGAGCCGCTGGCACGCGCGCATCCTTTCCGCCGGGCACACGCGCGAGCAGGCCGGGGACTTCCCGGGCCACGCCGAGGTGGCGTTCGGATCGCACGTGCTGCAGACGGTGATGCTCCGTCGCTACGCGCTCTCGCCTGGCGCCGAGCACGAGTTCCCGTCGCTCGTGATCGGGCCGCCGTTCTTCGCCGTCGAGCCCGGCCGGCAGCGCATCGCCTGCACCGCCGAGGAGCTGCGAGCGACTCCCCTCGGCGAGCGCCGCGCGCGCCGGATCGAGTTCAGCGACGCGCTCGGGCCCGTGCCCGCGTTCGCGGCGTGGATCGACGAGCACGACGTGCTGCTGGAGTCGTACGAGGACACGCATACGGAAGAGCCGTGGATGCGGCTCGTGGAGTATCGCAGGGGCTAGGAGGGGCGAGATGGGAGTGGTGATCCGCGGTGGCACGATCGTCAATGCGGGCGAGCGGTTCGAGGCCGACGTGAAGGTCGAGGGGCGGACGATCACGGGCATCGGCAGCGATCTTCGCATGAGCACCGGTGACACGACGATCGATGCGCAAGGGCGCTACGTACTGCCCGGCTTCATCGATCCGCACGTGCACATGGAGCTGCCGTTCATGGGTACCGTGAGCATCGACGACTTCGAGACGGGCACCGCGAGCGGCATCGCCGGCGGCACCACGAGCATCATTGACTTCTGCATCCCGGCACCTGGCACGTCGTTGATCGACGGGCTCGCGACGTGGAAGCAGCGCGCCGCCAAGGCCACCGCCGACTACTCGTTCCACATGGCCATCACCAGCTGGGGCGAGAACACCGCGAACGAGATGCGCGCCGTGGTGCGCGACCACGGCATCACCAGCTTCAAGGTGTTCATGGCCTACAAGGGCGCGATCATGGTCGACGACCACGCGCTCTACCAGGTGATGAAGACCGCGGCCG
>DATLUU010000244.1:0-4582 GCA_035577885.1 Verrucomicrobiia bacterium | reverse complement strand
AGGGAGCGCGCGAGCCCGTCTGGGCCGTCGTGGAACACGGTGAAGCCGGGCGCGAAGCGCTGCGCGAAGTCCGCCGCGTTCCGAGGATCCACGTCGATCGACACCGCGACGACGCGGCCGCCGGCGGCCCCGAGGCTGGCCGCCAGCGAGCGAAGCTGCGGCAGCTCCTTGCGACAGGGGCCGCACCAGCTCGCCCAGAAGTTGAGCACCACGACGCGGCCCCTGAGCGAGCTGAGCGTGAAATCGCTCGAGGGATCGTTCGGCGTGGCGCCGAGGCGACGGAGCGTGTGGGTCGAGAGCGCCGCCGTCGTGGTCTCGGGCGAAGGCGCGGGTGCTGCGGCGCGCGCCAGCGGCACCGCGACGAGCGCGGGGACCAGCGCGAGCATGGAGAGGAGGCGGCGGGGACGCGGCATCGGGGGTCTCACTTGTACTGGGCGCCCAGCAGCACCCAGAGGTTGAACTGGCGGCGCTCGACCGCGCTCAGCGAATCGGCGCCCGCGGGGTGGAAGCCCTGCCCGGCGCGCGAGCCGGCGCCCAGCACGTAGTCGATCAACCGCGACCGGCGGGGGAACGCGGGGTCGACCTCCTGCGTGGCGAGCTTCATCGACTCGCCGGAGAGGTTCACGTACGCGCGCGGGAAGATGCGGTTCATGCGCACGGTGTCCGGGACCGCGGTGAGGTCGAGGTTGCCGGCCGCCAGGGTGCTGTCCGAAGGCTGGTGGCAGGTGACGCACTTCGCGGCGACGATGGGGCCGATCGTCGACTCGAAGTTGATGATCTGGCGCTGCGCCTCGGGGAGGTTCAAGTCGTGCGCGGGATAGAGCGCCGCCATCGGGTTCGGGTTCGTGGACACAGGCGGCCCGGCGTGGCGGTCCTCGTGGCAGCCGAAGCAGTTCTCGAACTTCTCGCCGGGCCGCACGTAGAGGTGCGTGCGCTTGGTCACGATGCCGCGGCCCAGCGTGTCGAGCGTCGCCCAGCTCACCGGCGTGTTCGCGGGCACGCGGATGCGGAACGAGCCGTCGGAGTAGACCGGCGCGAAGCCCAGGAGCTCGCGCTTCTCGAAGTCGTTCGCCGAGATGTCGTTCGCCTCGCCGGGCTGGGTCGGGCGCGCCACGATCACCGCGATGCTGTCGATGACGTCCACGCCCTTGACCGGCCGCTCCTGGCCGTCGTTCGTGCCGCGGTTGAACACGTCCTGGGCGAGGAACTCGCCGTAGTCGAGGTTGCGGTCGATCGTGGACGGGATCACCGGCGGCTTCGGGTGCGGCGCCAGGAGCTGCGCGTCGTACTCGTTCGTGGTCGGGTCGTTGTAGAGGAACGACATGTTGACGACGCTGAACGTGGCCGGATCGCCGGGCGTACCCGAGCCGCTCTGCGAGAGCGTGAACGTGTAGAGGCCGTAGTCGACCTCGCCCTCGGTCGCGGCCGGCAGCGAGTACGAGCACACGAAGCGGTTGCCGCCGATCGGCATCGGGTACTTGAACGAGCCGTACGGCCACGGCGCGCCGTCGAGGTTGACCTGCGGCGTCAGCACGTCCCAGTTCGTGCCCGGCACCCCGATCGCCGGGTCGGCGGGGCCCTGCTCGGTCTTCAAGAGCGCCAGCGGCCCCGCGTCCTCCTCCACCATGTTCGACTCGATGGCGATCAGGCGGCCGTCGGGCGTGGGCTGCGGGTGGAAGAAGTTGACCGAGTGCGGGCCGTAGAGGTGGAACGTGCCCGTGCCGTCCGGGTTCGTCACGAACAGCGGGAAGCGGTTCATGGTGCCGAAGTGCTCCCAGCGCGTGTACATGACGCGGCCGTTCGGGAGCAGCGTCGGATCGAAGTCGCTGCTCTGGTTGTAGCTGATGCGCTCGAGGTTCGAGCCGTCGGCGTCGCAGGCGTAGAGGTGGGCGGACAGCGAGTGGTTGTACTCGTCCATCTCGTTGTCGCGCGCGCTCGTGAACAAGATGCGGTCGTCGGGCAGATAGACCGGGTCGTAGTCCGGACCGCCGCCGCTCGTGACCTGGCGCAGGCCGGTGCCGTCGGCGTGGATCTCGTAGATGTTGCGGTTGCCGCCGCCGGCCGGCCGCATCGAGAACAGGATGCGCAGGCCGTCGTACGACACGCACGGGTCGGAGATGCTGGCGCCGGCGTAGTTCGTGAGCGGCGTCACCTCGCCGGAGGGCGAGATCGGCGACAGCTTGTAGAGGTTCGAGCTGCCGTTCGTGCGGTTGAGCGTCTCCTCCTGGTCGGCCTTCACGAACACGAGCGCGTCCGTGGTCGGCGTCTGCGCGATGAGGTCGTCGGGCGCGCTCTCGCGGCAGCCGCCGAGCGAGAGGCTAGCGGCGAGGACCGCGACCACGAGCGCGAGGGAGCGCGCGGCGTACAGCGTTCGCTGCGTCATCTGGCTGTCGAACCTCCCGATCGCGCCCGTCGTCATGGGCGGATCGACCGATAGAACGAGACCCCGATCGTCGCCTGCGTGTAGTCGTAGACGACGACGCCGGTCTGCCCGCGCTGTTCGCCGAACACGGCGGCCTGCCGCACTTCGGAGCGCAACGAAAGATCGTCGCGGATGAACCACTCGAGGCCCGCGCCGCCGGTGAGTGCGTTCTTGGTCACGGGCTTGGCGTTGATCGACGGGCCCGGCTCCACCATCACCATCCCGTAGCCGGCGGCGGCGTAGGGCTGCAGGCGGCCCGAGAGCGGCCAGCGCGCGAGCACGCTGAAGGAGTGCAGGATGGCGTGCACGGACCGGCCCGGGTCGTGTCCGAGTGCCGCCTCGTAGCCGAGCCAGCTCGACGGGTGGTAGGCCGCGCGCAGCACGAACAGCCGATCGCGCCCGAGCACGCCGTAGCCGGGACTCACCGAGAGCCGGTTGCGGAACGGCCGCACGCCGGTCGCGAGCGCGAACGGCGCGCGCGCGGCCTCCGGACGCAGCGCCTCGAGCCCGTTCACGAACACCGCCGAGTCCGCGGGCGCTTCCGCGGCGCGTGCGGCGCGCGGCAGCGCCAGCAGCGCCAGGCCCGCGAGTGCCAGGCGCAGGGCCGCGCGCGGCGTCATGGTGTCACCCCGGCGCGCACCCAGGCGCGGAGGGTGCGCCACTCGGTGTCGTTCGTGTCCGCGAACACCTTCACGCTGTGCGCGGTGCCGCCCTCGGAGTCGGCGAGCGGCCGGGTCAGGATCGGGCTCTGGTCGGGGAAGTTCGAGGTGACCTGGAGCGCGACCTGGTGGAAGTCGAACAGCGTGTCCTTCGCCGTCTCGGGCGAGAGCTGCAGCGTGCCGCGGATGCCACCGCCGTGGCAGTCGCCGCCGGCGTCACAGCCGTGGGCGACGAGGATCGGCTCCACCGCGCTTGCGAACGCCGCGTAGTCGAGGTGGAGCGGCGTTCCGCCGCCGGGCGGCGCCGGGGGCGAGGTCGGCCCCGCGCAACCGAGAAGCGCGCCGGGCAAGGCGAACCACGGCCAATGCCGAACGAACGATCTCCACTTTCGATCCCGCACGCGGTTCACGCTCGGTACGCCCCGCAGTCATGGATGACGTGCTCCGTGGGCTCGCCGCGGACCCGCACCCGCCGTTCCCAGCCGGGGATCGAGTGCGTGCCGAGGCAATGGCGTAGTCCCCTCGCTCGCGCGAGGGACCGCCCCAAGGGGCAAGAGCCGGGCCACGAGCGGGTGCGAACGCGCAGCGCGGTGCGGGCGCGCGCACTCGCGCGGACGGGCGTGCACGGGACGCGCGGTCGGGTCAGCAGGTCGCGTGCGCCGCGCATCGCCTGCGTTGCGCGATGCACGCGAGCGGTGCCCCGCCGCTTCCGTCCTACATCTAGAAGTAGCGCACCACGAACCAGCGCTCCGCGTTCGGCTCGAGCGCGAAGCGGTCTTTCAGCACCGATTCCACCCACACCGTGTCGCGGCCCTCGCCCGGTGCCACGAGCACCGTGGCGATGTCGGGGTGGGCGAGCGCCTTCGCCTTCGCCGCCTCGAGCCCGAGCACGTAGAGCGGCGTGTCCCACGAGTCGGTCGTGGTCGCGTCTGCGGCGACGACGGTCACGGCGAGGAGCCCGCTCGCCGGCTGGCCGGTGCGCGGATCGAGGATGTGGCCGTAGCGCTTGCCGTCCTTCGCCACGAACTGCTCGTAGTTCGCCGACGTGGAGATGGCGTCGCCGTCGAGCCACACGCGCGCGAAGTAGGGCACGCGGTCGCGCGGGTCGCGCAGGCCGATGCGCCAGTGCTCGGAGGCGGGCGGGGTCCCGAGCGACATCATGTTCCCCGACGCGTCGACGAGCGCGTTCTTCACCCCGCGCGCGCGCAGCACCGCCATGGCCTGGTCGACCGCGTAGCCCTTGGCGATGCCGCCCAGGTCGATGCGCATGCCGCGGCGCGCGAAGTGGATCGTGCCCGCGGCGGAGTCGAACTTCACGTCACCGGCGCCGACCAGCGCCCACGCGGCGCGCGCCTCGGAGTCGGACGGCACTCGGCGCGGCCCGCCGATGAAGCCCCAGGCGCGCACCAGCGGCTCGACCGTGATGTCGAACGTGTGATCGCTCCCGCGCCAGATGCGCAGCGAGCGCGCGATGACGTCGGCGACCAGCGGCTGGACGGGG
>DATLUU010000243.1:0-2005 GCA_035577885.1 Verrucomicrobiia bacterium | reverse complement strand
GGTCGTAGAAGAAGTCCGCGTCGCGCGACAGCGGCCGGGGATGGAACAGCGGCGCCCAGGCGCCGGCGAAGGCGCGTTCGGTATCGGTTAGTCCGCAGGCTTCGGGCGAGGCCGGCGCGATCGGGCGCGGCGCGGGAAGTGCCGCGCGGTCGAGCTTGCCGCTCACGAGGCTCGGCAGTCTGCCGATACTCTCGACCCGCGACGGGATCATGTAGGCGGGCAGGCGGCTCCCCAGCTCCGAGCGCAGTCGCGGTTCATCCACGGGTCCGTTGGCGGAGACGACCCAGGCGACGAGCTGCGGCAGGCCGGGCACGTCCTCGCGGACGGCGCAGGCCGCTGCGGCCACGCCGTGGCACTGCGCCAGGGCGGACTCGATCTCGGTGAGCTCCACGCGGTAGCCGCGGATCTTCACCTGCCCGTCGGCGCGGCCCATGAACTCGATGTTGCCTTCGCTGTCGAGCCGCCCGAGATCGCCCGTACGATAGATCCGCCTGCCGTCTCCATTCCCGTTCGCTGCGGGCAACGTGACGAAGCGCTGGCGATCCTCCTCCGGCCGGTTCACGTAACCGCGAGCGAGGCCGGCGCCGCCGATGCAGATCTCCCCCACCTCGCCGCGCGGAACCGGCGCGAGGCGGTCATCGAGGAGCAGCACGTCGTAGCCGGGGAGCGCGCGGCCGATCGTGACCGGTCGGCCCGGCTCCACGTCGGCCCACGTCGCGATGACGGTGGCTTCCGTCGGGCCATACGTGTTGACGATGCGTCGCCCCGGCCGAGCCCAGCGCGTCACCAGGCTGGGCGGGCAGGCCTCGCCGCCGAGGATCAGCAGGCGGATCGACGGGATATCGTCGGCGAGCATCCCGAGCAGCGTCGGGACACACGAGAACACGGTGACACCGGCGTCGGTGAGGTGGCGCGACAGGTCGAGCCCCGCCTGCGACATCTCCGGCGTCGCCGCGACCAGCGTCGCGCCCGACGCGAACGCGAGCCAGACCTCTTCCACGGAGGCGTCGAACGCGAGCGTGAAGCCTTGATAGACGCGATCGTGCGGCTGAACCCCGTAGAGCCAGGTCTCGGTGCGGACCAGGTGCACGGCGCTCCGGTGCTCGATCATCACCCCCTTGGGGCGGCCGCTCGAGCCCGACGTGTAGATGATGTAGCAGAGATCGGTCCCGGCACCGCCCACCTCGGCGACGCTCAGACGTGACGAACTCTCGGCCTCGAGCCGCTCGTGGTCGGCGTCCATGCACACGATCGGCGTGCCGAGCTTCCCGAGCGGAGCGGCGAGCGCGCTCGTCGTCACGACCGCGTCCACCGCGGCGTCCGCGAGGATGAAGCGGACTCGCTCGAGCGGGCACTCGGGATCGATCGGGACGTAGGCCGCGCCCGACTTCAAGATGCCGAGCAGGGCCGCGTAGACCTGCGGCGAGCGCGGCAGCAGCAGCGCGACGCGGGAGCCCCGGGCCACGCCCCGGGCCCTCAGGTGGCGCGCGATCCGGTTCGCGAGGCGCTCGAGCGCCTCGTACGTGGCGCGCAGCGGCCCGAACGTGACCGCGATGGCGGCGGGATTCCGATCCGCCCTCGCCTCGAAGACCTCGTGCAGCAGCGGGCCCGCCGATCGGGACAGCCCCTGGCCGTCACGTGCGTGACGGGGCTCGGGTGTTTCCGCCGAAGCTGGTCGCGCTTCCGCGTGGGGGGTGTCGGCCAATGGGCTCGGAAGCGGGGATGCCGGCGGCAGCATGGCGAGCCTTCACGGCGCTGGTAGCTGGTCTGGGTGTCTTCCGTGTCGCGCACGATAGCCGCAACCCGCGCAGACGCGGGTCGGCTGATACGCGAATGATATGCGGCCCCGCTTACGACTCCAGTAGGACTTGTACTGACGCCCGGTCGCCGAGACACGGTAGTCATCGTATTCATACAGGCGTAACACCGTGCAGACGCGAGGCCGAGGTTTGTGCGGCGACACGCTTCGTCCGGCGATCCCCTACGTCGACCTACCGACGACTTT
>DATLUU010000242.1:0-2122 GCA_035577885.1 Verrucomicrobiia bacterium | reverse complement strand
GGCGTCCGCCGTCGTCATCCTCTCCCTCGCACTCACACTTGCGCCCGCAAGCGCGTTCGCCGAGCACTTCGACTTCGATTCGGCACCCATCCACACGTCGCTCCCGATCAGACTCACGGTCGGCACGGTGACGGCGGATTTCACCGCCTCAGGATCGGGCTTCTCGATCCAGCCGGCGAACACGATGGGGTTCACGCCCGCCGGCTTCGGCGGGCTCTGCATCTACCCCAACAGCGTGTTCGCCGCCGACCTCACCATCACGTTCGACCAGGCGCTCAACGACTTCACGATGATGTACGCGCCCCAGGAGCTCGCGTGCGACAGCTCGGCGATCATGCGTGTGAACGCCTGGAAGGACGCGATCCTCGTGGGCTCGACCCTCACCACGGCGCCTGTCCCCGGCACCTGGCCCACGGGCACGCTTGCGTTCAGCTCGTCGTTCGGGTTCAACCGCGTCGTCGTCCACTACGAGCGCGCGCCCGGCGGCGGCGGGGACTGGGGCCCGATCTTCATGGCCGACAACATGGACGTGACGGTGGCGACCACGTCGGCGCCCATGGCGGGACCGATGGCGGCGCATCTGCGGGTGGACCCCAACCCCGCCCGCTCGAGCGCCCGCATCTGGGTGGAGCTGACGCGCGGCGGCGCCTACTCGGTCGGGATCCTTGACGCGGCCGGCCGGCGCGTCCGCACGCTCGCCTCGGATGTGGTCCCCGGGCCCGCGACGAAGGTGCTCGAGTGGGACGGCTGCGACGATGCCGGCTTTCCCGTCGGGAATGGCATCTTCTTCTGCCGCGTCCAGTCCGCCGCGGGAACGGAGGTCATCCGCTTCGCGCTCCGGCGCTGAGCGCCGGGCTCGTCTCGAGGGCCGCCGCGCGCCGCGCCGCGGCCCTCAATACACACGGTCGATCGCCGACTGCTTGAGCCAGCCGCCGCTGCCGCCCGGGAGCTGGACGAGCGCCCACTCGCCGCGCGTCTCGCGGACGCGGACCTCGGTGCCGTCGTGGAGCAGCAGTACCTGCTTGAACTCGTCGCCGGGTCCGCTCGCGGCGCTCACCTCGGGCACCACCACCACCGCCGGCCGCTCCGCCACCTCACCCGCCCACAGCTGCTGCGCGAGGAACGCGTAGAGCCCGAGCAGCGCGCACACGCCGGTCGCGAACCCCAGCAACCGCACGCGCCACACGATCCAGGCGGAGAGCGCGAGCCCCGCGAGCGTGAACAGCACGCCGGCGAGAAGCGCCGCCTCGCTCCGCGACAGCCAGCGGAGCGTGCGGTCGGCGAGGTGCGCGAGCGGACTGGGGCTGGCGGTCGACTTGTCCAGGCGATAGGCGCGCGCGAACGCCAGGTTCGTCGCCACGTCGTGGTCGCGCGGCGCCAGGTAGTAGGCGCGCCGATAGTGGACGATCGCCTCGCCGATCTTGCCGGTACGGAAGAGCGCGTTCCCGAGGTTGTAGTGCGCGCGCGGATCGTGGCCGGCGCGGAGCGCCTCTTCGTAGGCGCGCACGGCGCCGGCATAGTCCTTCTGCGCGTACAGGCGGTTGCCCTCGTTGTACGCCTGCACCGGGCCCAGGACCAGGGCCAGCACCGTCAGCCATGCGAGCGGCCCCACGCCGGTCAGATCCTCGCCATCACGTCACGCGCCGCGTCGAAGAGCTGGCGCGGGTCGCGGCTCGCGGCCTCCGGCGAGAAGCGCGCCACCTCGCAGCGGTCCACGACCTCGAACAGCGCATCGATCGTGGGCGTCGCCACCGAGCGCTCGCTGAGCGCCGAGCGCAGCTGGTCGCGCGTCAGCGCCGGCGTGTCGAGGTTGAAGCGGTCGCCCAGGTAGCCGAGCAGCGCGCGCGAGAGCTCGGCGTGGAAGCCCTTCTCGTCGTGCTTCTTCAGGAGCTGTTCCGCCTGCTTCAACCGGCGCTTCACCAGCGCGGTCGAGCGGCTCATGCGCGCGTAGCCGCGATCCGACTGGAGCCGCTGGCTGTGGCTCCGGTAGCCGACCGCGAGCCCCACCGTGCCGAGCGAGAGCAACATCATCACGTTCGGCCACCACGGCGGGTCCATGCTCATCTGGCCCAGCGAGGTCACGTCGGGCTTGATGTAGTCGATGTCGGTGCCCAGGACCTTG
>DATLUU010000241.1:0-2354 GCA_035577885.1 Verrucomicrobiia bacterium | reverse complement strand
CCCGGAGGAGTTTCGGCAGAGGCTCATCGCGCGGCATCCGTTGGGCCGGCTCGGCCGGCCGGACGAGGTCGCGCCGCTCGTCTGCTTCCTGCTCTCCGAGGAGGCGTCGTTCATGACCGGCGGCTACTACCTCATCGACGGCGGTTACACGGCGGTCTAGCGACCGCGGGTTCCGGAGTAGGTCGCAACACCAACAAGGAGGGTCAAATGCCGACGACCGTTGAAGCCCAGAACATGGAGTTGATGCAGACGCTGGACGACGCCTGGAATGCCCAGGACGTGAAGGTGTTCCGCGCGCGGCACAAGCCCGATGTGGTCGTTCGCTGGCCGGGACAGCCCAAGCCGACGGTGGGAATCGAGGCCCACACGGCGGAGTCGATCGCGTTCTGGAAGACGTTCCCCGACCAGAAGCTCGACAACCACCCGTATCGCGTGTTCTTCGCGTCCGGCGACTGGACCTGCTCCATCGCCCGCTTCCGCGGCACGATGAAGGGGCCGATGGTCGTGGGTGGCAAGGAGATCCCGCCGACCGGCAAGTCGTTCGAGGTGGACTTCTATACGATCGCCAAGTGGGACAATGGTCAGATCGTGGAAGAGAACCTCATGTACGACCTCGTGGGATTCCTCCAGCAGATCGGTCTGAGCAAGTAGGTGCCGGTGGCCGGTCCCCGGCGACTTCCCTGGCGGACGGGCTGCGGGACGCGCCGCCCTCCGCTCGGGAGGGACGGCGCCCCGCATCCTCACGACAGCGCGTGGTTCAGGCGTCCCGCATCACTTCACGGCGCGCACGACCTCGCCCACCATCGTGCCCTTGCCCACCAGTGCCTCCGCGGTGGCCGTGCCCGTATCCACGCTCGTGGAGCTCGTGATACGCGCCTGCACCGAGAGCATGTGGGTTCCCACCGGGACATTGCTGGCCACGAAGTTGAACGACGCTGCGTTCAGCGTGGAGAGGATCAGCTCGATCTCCTCCGGCGTCACGCAGTTCTGGTCCACGACGATGCTCGTGGTCCCGTCCGGGTTCGTCACCGTGCTCAGGCAACCCCCGATCGCACCCTCGAGCGTGGCCGAGAGCGTCTGCGTCCGGGCGGCGTACGTGACGCTACCCGGAGGCATCGGCTTGCCGTCGATGAGGGTCTGCACCTGGATCGCCACACTCGCGGTCGAGGTGTCCTTCTTGTTGTTCTTGCTCTTGACCAGGGTCTGCGTGTAGAGCCCGGCCTCGAGCGACACGCTTGCGTACACCTCCTTGGCTGCCGGCGTCTTGATGGGAGACGAGAGAATCGTCACCCACCCGTTCGTTCCGGACGTTTGCTTGATCAACGTCAGGTCCGACGTGGAAAACGCGAACTTCGCCGACGGCGTTCCCGCGGACTGGGGAGCGCCATCGCCGGTCGCGGTGCCCGCGGTGCCTACGTTCTGCACGTCGGGACCGAGCGTGCTTGCGGACTTCCCGCACGCTCCCACGACGAGCAAGGAGCAGAATGCACCCAGAACGCTTGCGCGTCGCAGGAGCGATTGCGAAGAGCCCGAGCCGACCATGAGATCTCGGAGCTGCGTGACAAGCTCGAATCTGTTCATGGTTTCCCCCTAGCGGTCAGGTACGGCTGGTGCCCTGTCGGAGCGCTGCGCAACTCGCAAGCGGAGTCTTCACCCGCACGGTTCGCCGTGATCCAGGTGGGCGGAACCGGAGCGAGGGGTTCCGCCATACGCGCATGGCGCGGATCGAGCGCATTGCCGTGCGTGCAACCTCAGCTTTCTCTCCGGACGGCCGGGGGTCCGCACGAGGAGGACCGCCGTGCTCGTGCGGCGACGCCGCACGACCGGGGCGGGTACGCGTCACGTAGGTTCCTCGGGGCGCTTCGATGGCGGCCGCGGACGCGCCAGCACGCGACACGCCAGCGTGAACGGGATTGTTCGTCCGCGGTCGATCGAATGGCGCCGCGCGCGACGGAGAGGCCGACGCGTCACTCGCTTGTGGCTTACAACATGGGTGGGACAACTCTCGTATCGACGCCGCTCAGCCCGCCGACCGCCTGTTGATGACCCGGGCGCTGCTCGGCGCCCCACCGATCTGCACGCTCACTCGATGCATGATGCGGCGCAGGCGCTGGCAGCTCTCTCATTCCCTCTTGCGCCTGTTGGGATGGCGCAGGGCGAATCGCACCGGGTTGCAGCGGGCAAGGGAAGCTCCTATTCATGCTCGCGCCGTATCGCCGACGAGCAGGCCAATGGTTTGACCCACCCCCGCGAGGACCACGTGGCGTCGCCACTGCTGCATCCGCCGCTGTTCCGGTAGCGGAACTTCTCCGCCCTGTGGTGGGGCCAGTTGGTGTCCCTGGTGGGCGAGCGAC
>DATLUU010000240.1:0-8977 GCA_035577885.1 Verrucomicrobiia bacterium | reverse complement strand
GCCTCGCTCAGCGTGACATCCGAGCGGCGCCACGGCTCGTAGCCGATGAGCGACGCGCGCAGGAGATAGCGGTCGAAGGCGAGGCTGTCGACGCGGAAGCTGCCGTCGGCGGCGGTCGTGGTGTGCGCCACCACGGTGGAGTCCGCGGCGCGGCGCAGCACCACCTCCACGCCCTCGAGCGGGGCCTTGGAGTCGCTGCCCACGAACACGCCGCGCACCGACGCCGCGTGCGCCGCGCCCGCGGCGAGCGCGAGCGCGAGGGCCATCGACGACAGGAGACGGGGGAGGGTCCGCGCGGGAAGCGGGAGAGAGAGCGCACTGCGGTTCATCGTCCACTAAGTCTAGAGAACCGCGCGTGCTCGAAGCGAGTTGCAAGATGCACGGTCGCCCGTGACGAGCCACGCACCCGCACGGGGCCGGCGCGCGACGGATCACGCGTGGCTACGGCCCCGGTGTGCCCTCCGGCTGCGCCTGGTCGCCCGACTGCCGCCGCTGCTTCTGCTCCGGCGGCTTGCCGCCCCACGACCACGACAGCGACGCCGACAGGCCGCGCATGTTGTTGTTCTGCCGTTGCTGCTGCGCGTAGGTGGCGTCGCCGGTCGAGCTGGTGAAGTGGGCGAGGTTGAAGGGGTCGTAGACCGAGATCCCGCCGCTGACCCGATCGTTGGGCTTCCAGCGCGCGCCGAACGACGAGCCCACGTACGCGGACGAGTAGCCCTGCGCCAGCGCGCGCTTCGGCGCGTAGCGAAGGTTGGCCTGCAGGTCGACCGTCTTCTTCAACTTGTAGGTGAGGTTGCCGTTCGCCGACCAGCCGACGACGGCGCGCAGGTAGGACGACACCACGTTGCTGGCGTCGTGCTCCTCGCGCGCGAGCCCCACGTTCATCGTGCCGCCGAGCTTGCCCTGCTGGCGCAGCGAGGCGGTGAAGCTGACGCCGAGCGTGCGCACCGAGGACGCGTTCACCCACGTGGTGGTCGCCGCGCCGCCGGCGCCCACCTGGGTGACGTAGTCCCAGTTGTCGTACGTGTCGCGGAAGTAGGGCGAGAGCCGGATCAGCCCCGCCGACCCGGTCCAGCTCGCGTCGACCGAGTAGGAGTGCGTGAACTTGGGATCGAGATAGGGGTTGCCGACGTAGCGGTTGAGCGAATCGGTCGACGGCACGTCCGGGTTCAGGAAGTAGGACGACGGCCGCTCGATGCGCTTCGAGTACGTGAACCGCAGCGTGCGGCCCTTGCCGAAATCCCAGGCCACGTTCGCGCTCGGGAACAGCGACTGGTAGTCGTGGTCGTAGCGGGTGGCGGTCGAACGGGCGTCGAACTCGCGGTCGGCCAGTTCGCCGCGCGCGCCCAGCTGCACCGAGAGCGGCCCGAACACCGAGCCGAGCGTGAGGTAGGCGGAGTGGAAGCGCTCGCGGTCCTCGAACGAGCTGCCGTCGGTGGCCGGTGAGCCGGCAGGACCCGCGACCACGAGCAGGTCGCTCGCGTTCGTGGAGATGCGCTCGAGCCCCTTGTAGCCCAGCTCGAGCTTGCCCTTCTTGCCGAGCGGGTGGGTGTCGTCGAACTGCAGCGAGCGCTCGCGGTAGTCGTAGTCGCTCGCGAGGTGCGTGAGCTGGTCGTCGATGCCCACCGGCACCACGGTCTGGCGCACGACATGGTTGTGCTGGTCGCCGATGCTGCCGCTCTGCAGCAGCTCGAGGCTGCGCTCGTTCCTCCCCGCCTGCAGCTGGTGCTGGAATCCGAGCGTGATCGACGGCGTGTGCCCGTTCCAGTCGCCGTCGTCCGCGCGCAGGTAGCGGCTGGTCTCGGCCTGCGTGGAATCGTTGAGCACGTAGGCGGTGTGATTGTCGGAGTTCTGCGAGCCGAGGAAGCCGTTGACCGTGCCGTAGACCGTCATCCGCTTGGTCAGCGTGTAGTCGAACGATGCGTCGGCGTTCCCGAACAGGCCCTTGGAGAGGTAGTCCGCCGCCGAGGCGTAGGTGCTGGGCGGCGCGGTGAGGTAGCTCTGGCGGAACACATTGCTCCCGTAGGTGAAGCGGTTGAGCGAGCCCGAGATGCCGCCCGACGCCGTGAGCGGCCCCTTCTGGTAGGCGACGCGCGCGCCGGGGCTGCTGTAGCGCGCGCCGATCACCACGGTGAAGCTGCCGCTCAGCCCCAGGTCGACCTTGTCCTTGAGCACGATGTTCACGATCCCCGCCATGCCCTCGGGGTCGTACTTCGCGGATGGGTTCGCGGCCACCTCCACCTTCTCGATGCGGTTCCCCGGCATCTGCCGCAGGTAGTTCACCAGGTCGTCGCCCTTCATCGGGGAGACGCGCCCGTTGATCTGGATGGTGACGCTGTTGCTGCCGCGGATGCTGACGTGGCCGTCGATGTCCACGTCCAGCTCCGGCACGCTCCGGAGCACGTCGGTGGCGTTGCCCGTGGTGGCGGCGGGGATGTCCTTGGTGAGGTAGATGTTCCGGTCGGGGGCGACGATCGCGGTCGCACGCTCGGTGCTCACCTCCGTGCCCTTGACCGCGATCGGTGACACCGTGAGCGCGCTGCGGCCGAGGTCGAGATCGGGCGCGCTCTCGCTCAGCACCACGTCCGCCTTGAGCCACGGCTGGTAGCCGAGCAGCGAAGCGCGCAGCAGGTAGCGGTCGAACCGCAAGCTGTCGACGAGGAAGTGCCCATCGGCGCTCGTTGTGGTGTGCGCGACCAGCGTGGAGTCCGCGGCGCGGCGCAGCACCACTTCCACGCCCTCGAGCGGCGCCTGCGGTGTTCCACCCACGAACGTGCCGCGCACCGATGCCGCGTGCGCGGTACCCACGCACGCGACGAGCGCGCACACCGTGAGGGCGCGATGCGGCAGAGGATGCGGGCGCGCGAGGCCGAGCATGGCGGCGAAGTCTAGGAACCGGCGGGCCGGAGGTCGAGGCCCATTGTACGGGCGCCCCTCGCGCCGCTACCGTTGCGTGCGTGATCCTCGATCCCAAGGCCCTGCCCACGCGCGAGGTCTATCGCTTCCTCATCTCGGCCGTGGTGCCGCGGCCGATCGCGTTCGTGTCCACGGTGAGCGCTGCGGGCCACACCAACCTGGCACCGTTCTCGTACTTCAACGCCATCTCCAGCGAGCCTCCGCTGGTGACGATCGCGATCAGCGACCGTGCCGACGATCCCAAGGACACGCTGCGCAACATCCGCGAGACGCGCGAGTTCGTGGTGAACGTGGTGAGCGAGCCGCTGCTCGACGCCATGGTTCGTACCGCGGGCGAGTGGCCGCGGGCGACCAGCGAGTTCGGCGCCTCGGGGCTGACCCCGCTGCCGAGCGAGCGCGTGCGCGCGCCGTACGTCGCCGAGTCGCCGCTCCAGCTCGAATGCGTGCTCCACCGCGAGATCCCGCTCGGGAACAGCATCCTGGTCGTGGGCGAGGTGATCCTCGGGCGCGTGCGCGACGAGGTCATGGTGGAGGGCCGCGTGGATCCCGCGAAGCTGGCGCCCGTGGGGCGCCTGGGCGGGGAGCTCTACGCGCCGCTCGGGCCGATCTTGAAGCGCGCGCGGCCGAAGGTGTCGCGCGAAACCGGGGAGCTGGCGGGGTGAGTGCGCGCAAGCGTGTAGACTGGCGGGCCATGCGATTCGTCCCCGTCCTCTTACTTACCGCGGTGGTCGCGGCGCCGCTCGCTCGCGCCGCGGCGTCCTCCGACTTCCTCGATCGCTACGCGGCCACGCGCGGCTTCCGCTCCGGACAGCCGACCGCGATCACGATCCCGAAGGGCGGCGGCCAGGTGCTGTTCCTGCGCTCGGGCGCGCGCGACCGCACGCAGAGCCTGTGGGCGTTCGACGTCAAGAGCGGGAGCGAGCGCGAGATCCTCACCGGCGCGAAGTTGCTCGGCGGCGGCGAGGAGACGCTCTCGCCGGAGGAGAAGGCCCGCCGCGAGCGGCTGCGGCTCACGGCGCGCGGGTTGTCGTCGTTCCAGCTCTCGCGCGACGGCAGCTCGATCCTGGTGCCCTATTCGGGCCGATTGTTCCTCTACGACCGCGCGAACGGCACGTCGCGCGAGCTGGCGGCGGAGCGTGCCGGCGGACCTGCGTTGCCGCCGGCCGACGATGCGCGGCTCTCGCCCGATGGCACGCGCCTCGCGCTGGTGCGTAACGGCGAGCTGCGGGTGCTGGACCTTGCGGGCGGAGCCGAGAAGGTCGTCGCCAGCCCGGAGAGCGCCGGGGTCACATACGGGCTCCCCGAGTTCGTGGCGCAGGAGGAGATGGACCGCTTCGAGGGCTACTGGTGGTCGCCCGACTCGCGCTCCCTCCTCGTCCAGCGCAACGACGAGAGCGCGCTCGAGAAGCTGCGCATCATGGATCCCTCGAACCCGACCAAGGCGCCCGAGGAGCACCCGTACCCCAGGCCCGGCATGGCGAACGCCGACGTGCGGCTCGCGATCTACCCGCTCGACGGCGGCACGCCGGTGGCGGTGGAGTGGGACCACAAGGCATGGCCCTACCTGTGCCGCGTGGCCTGGCCCGAGAAGGGGCCGCTCGCGATCTACCTCATGGACCGGAAGCAGCAGGAGGCGTCGCTCCTGAGCGTGGACCCGGCCACGGGCAAGACCGCGCCGCTCCTCGGCGAGCACGACAAGGCGTGGATCAACCTCCCGGAGGGCGCGCCGCTCTGGCTGCCGGACGGGAAGACGTTCCTGTGGCTCAGCGAGCACGACGACACCGGCCCCGCGCTCGAGCTGCAGCAGGCCGACGCCACGAGCCGCCGGTTGACGCCGGCGGGCCTGCGCGTTCGAAAGCTGCTCGGGACCGACGAGATGGGCACGCGCGCGTGGGTGCTGGCGAGCGACGAGCCCACCGAGACGCACCTCTGGCTCGTGGACCTGAAGAAGCCGTGGAAGGCGAAGCGCGTGGGCACGGCCGCCGGCGTCGAGGACGCGGTGTGCTCGCCCGACGGCGGCACGCTCGTCCGCTGGCTCGCGCCCGAGCGCGGCGCCACGCAGTGGTTCGTGGAGGACGCGCAGGGCAAGGCGCTCGGCGAGTTGAAGTCGGTCGCCGAGGATCCCGGCATCGAGCCGCGCGTCGAATGGACGCGCGTGGGCGCCGATTCGCTGCGCGCGTTCATCGTCCGTCCGCGCGACTTCCACGCGGGCTCGCGTTACCCGGTGGTCGACTGGGCGTACGCCGGCCCGCACAGCCAGCGCGTGGTGAGGAGCTCGCGGCGCTACCTGCTCGAGCAGTGGCTCGCCGACCAGGGCTTCATCGTGGTCACCGTGGACGGCCATGGCACGCCCGGCCGCGGGCGAGCGTTCGAGCGCGCCATCCGCGGCGACTTCATCGGCCCCGCGATCACGGACCACAAGCTGGCGCTGAAGGAGCTGTGCGGGCGCTATCCCGAGATGGATGCCACGCGCATCGGCGCGTTCGGCTGGTCGTTCGGCGGCTTCTACGCCGCGCAGGCGGTGCTGCACGCACCCGAGGTCTACAAGGCCAGCGTCGCCGGCGCGCCGGTCGTGGACTGGCACGACTACGACACGTTCTACACCGAGCGCTACATCGGCGTGCCGCCCGCCGATTCCGCCGCCTACACGCGCAGCTCGGTGCTGCTCAAGGCGTCGACGCTGTCGCGGCCGCTGCTCGTGATCCACGGCACCGCCGACGACAACGTCTACTTCGTCAACAGCCTGAAGCTCGCCGACGCGCTGAACCGCGCCAACCGCTCGTGGAGCTTCCTGCCGCTCCCCGGGCAGACGCACATCGTGTCCGCGCCCGAGCAGGTGCGGCAGGTTTACGGCCGCGCGCTCGAGTTCTTCCACCGCGAGCTGGGCGGCATCTCGGACGCCGCTCCCGCGCGGCCTTGAGCGCGGGCGGCGAACCGGTCCGCAGCGCGGCTCGCGCACGCATCGAGGTCCGCACCGCCGAGGACGCGTGGACGTTCATGGAGCGGAACGTGCCGCTCTGGGACATCCTCGAGTTCTTCCCCACGGACGCGATCGGCCCGCGCGGGCCCGCCGACGCGCCGCGGCCCTACGAGGTGAAGCCGGTCACGATCGAGACCGACCTCGGCTGGTCGTTCGAGACCGACATCCAGTACGGCTCGTGGGTGTTCCGTCCGCGCGCGCGAACGAAGGCGGGCATGTCGCGCTGGTGCCGCGAGCACGCGCTCGCGCCCGGCGACGCGATCGTGTTCGAGAAGCTCGGCGAGCGCCGCTTCGCGCTCCGGCTCGAGCGGCCCGCGCGCTGACGCCCCGGCTACGCCGGGAGTTGCGACAGGATCTCGTCCAGCTCCGGGAACCGGCGTTCCTTCCGCTTCGAGAACACCAGGCGATCGTCCACGCTCACCTCGAACTCACCGCCGCTGCCGCGCGTGAGTGTGGAGTCGACGCCACGATGCTGCTTGATCTCGGCCGCCAACCTGGAGGCCCGGGGCAGGTAGTTTCACTGCACGCAGTAGCGGATCTCGATTTTCATGCACTCCCCTCGCAAAGGGACGTGGGCGGAAGGGCCGGGCCACGCAATCGCAGACGTACGCCGGAGCGACGTGGTTCGATGTCGGACACCAGCGTCGCGATTCTCGCACAGTTTGACCCGCGCACGCGCCGCAGGGCAGCCTCCGCCCCATGGGCTTCCGGACACCAGGGATCGGGGACCGGCTGCGCACGGCCATCGGCGAGGGCCTGCGCGAGCAGGAGCCGCTGCGCCACCACACCACGTTCCGCATCGGCGGGCCCGCGGACTGGTTCCTCGCGGCGCGCACGCAGGACCAGCTCGCCCGCGCGCTGCGCGCCGCGACCGAGCTCTCACTCCCGATCTTCCTGCTCGGCGGCGGCAGCAACCTGCTCGTCTCCGACGAGGGCTTCCGCGGCCTGGTGGTGAAGAACGCCGTCGACGACGTGGAGTTCGAGGGCACCACGGCGCGCGTCGGCTGCGGCGCCGACTACCTCACGTTCATCCAGCACTGCCGCGACCGCGGGCTCGCCGGCCTCGCCTACGCAGCCGGCATCCCCGGCTCGGTCGGCGGCGCGATCTACGGCAACGCCGGCTGCTACGGACAGGACATCGGCTCGCGCACGCTCGAGTGCACGGTGTGCACGCTCGAGGGCACCCAGGTGCAGACGCTGCCCACCTCGTGGTTCCGGTTCGCCTACCGCGACTCGCGGCTCAAGCGCGAGCCGCGCGCGCTCCTCTCCTGCGTGCTGCGGCTGGACCGCGGTGACCCGGACGCGATCGGCGCCGAGATCGAGGAGAAGCTCGAGATCCGTCGCGTGAAGCACCCGCAGTGGCGGATCGAGCCCACGGCGGGCTCGTACTTCAAGAACCTGCCGCCGGGCTTCCAGGTGCCGGGCTTTCCGCACTCGCCGGGCACGCAGCGCGTGCCGGCCGGAGCGCTGCTCGACGCCTGCCAGTGCCGAGGGCTCCGCGTCGGCGACGCGATGGTGTTTCCCAAGCACGCGAACATCCTCGTCAACGCCGGCCGCGCCACGGCCACCGACGTGCTCACGCTCGCCGAGGTCATGAAGGCGCGCGTGCGGGCCCGGTTCGGCGTCGAGCTGGAGGAGGAGGTCATGTTCCTCGGCGCGCGCCCCACGGTGAGCGCGCCGTCGGAGATGATCGCCTGAGGGCTGGATTTCCCGGATAGACACCCAGTCGAGACCTCGGTCGCATCAGTTTCCGGCATCAGTTCCCAGCGAACACCGCATTCACGACCCGCCGGCCCGGGTCGCTCGGGACGGGGGGCGGCACCGCCGGCAGCTCGGCTGGCCCTGGCGCGGGCGGGAGCCAGTTCGCCCGGCAGCACTGAACCGCCGGTCAGGGATCCTCGCCTCCTGACCGTAGCCGCACTGAGTGTTGTATCTCGCATCGCCTTGGGCCATCATCGCGTGCATGGGAGAGATGCTTGGCCGTCGGCTCCTCCAGCGACAATTCGAAGGTCCCCATCACGAGGCCCTTCTGGCCATCCTCCTATCCAACGCCGCGGTCGAAGAGATGCTGGACGAGGCGTTCGATGGCACCGGCATGACGGTGCCGCAGTACAACGTGCTGCGGATACTGAACGGCGTCTACCCCGGCGCACACCCGCGCGGCGACATCGCGCGCCGCATGGTGCGCCGTGCGCCGGACCTGACGCGCATGCTCGACCGGCTGGTGCGCATGGAACTCGTCGAGCGCGAGAAGGGCGACCTGGACCACCGCCAGTCGCTCGCGCGCATCACGCCGAAGGGCCGGGAGCTGCTCGAGCACCTGAAGCCGCGGGTGGCGCACCTGAACCAGATCCTGCAGGACCGGCTGAGCGAGCACGAGGCGCAATCGCTCGTGGAGCTGCTCGAGAAGGTCTACGGCGGCATCGGGCATTAGCTGTAGCTGCGCAGCGCTAGCCGCCGATCGCGCTCATGCCGCGGTCGGGCTGCACGAACCCCGGCTGCGAGATCAGGTGCCCCGGCTGCTTGCGCAGCACCGCCGCGCGAAGCAGCGCCTCGATGTCGTCGTCGCTGCCGCCGCCGCGCATGAGCTTGCGGAAGTCGTACTCCTGATGCGCGAACAGGCACGTGCGCACCTGGCCGTCGGCCGTGAGCCGGATGCGGTCGCAGTGGCCGCAGAACGGCCGCGTCACCGACGCGATCACGCCGACGAGGCCGGCGCCGTCGCGGTAGCGGAACGTGCGCGCGGGGGCACTCGGGTCGTCCCCGTCCTCCGCCTCGAGTGGGAACACTTCGGCGATCCGCGCCAGCGTCTCCGCGCCGGAGACGAGCTGCGAGCGATCCCACGAGTGCCCGAAGTCGAGCGGCATCCACTCGATGAAGCGAAGCTCGTAGCCCTCGTCGCGCGCCCAGCGGGCGAGCGGCACGATCTCGTCGTCGTTCTCGCCGCGCATGAGCACCGCGTTCACCTTGATCGGCGCGAAGCCGGCCGCGCGCGCGGCGCCGAGCCCTTCGAGCACCTCGTGCAGCCGGTCGCGGCGCGCGATCCGGTGGAAGCGCTCGCGCACGAGCGTGTCGAGCGAG
>DATLUU010000239.1:0-17830 GCA_035577885.1 Verrucomicrobiia bacterium | reverse complement strand
GACGCCGACAAGCCCAGCCTTCCCGATTACTTCAGCTGGTCACTCCAGCTGTCGCGGCCCGGGACCTTGATCGTGATCGACAACGTGGTGCGCGAGGGGGACGTGGTCGATGCGAAGAGCGCGGACGCTTCGGTGCAGGGGGTGCGCCGCATGAACGAGCGCATCGCCGCCGAGCCGCGCGTGACCGCCACCACGCTCCAGACCGTGGGCGGGAAGGGCTACGACGGCCTGGCGTTCGTGCTCGTCGATCGCTAGCCCGCGACCTCGAGCGACCGCGACTTCAGGCCGTCGGACCTCCGAGATTCGGCCGGCGCGCGACGATCAGCGGATGGCGCGCGATGTGGAGCCCCGCCTGCAGGCGGTCCTGGAGACCGAGCTTGTCGAGGATGTGCCCCACGTGCTTCTTCACCGTGGGCTCGCTGATCGCGAGCGCGGTGGAGATCTCCTTGTTGGAGAGGCCCTCGGCGAGCAGCGCCGCGACGTCCAGCTCGCGTTCGGAGAGCTCGCGCGCCTCCGCGGACGAGCCGTTTCCGGCGATGTTCGCCGTGGTCTGGGAGTCGAACCAGGACTGCCCCGCGGCCGCGGCGCGGATGGCGCGGAACAGGTCCTCGGGATCCGCGTCACGCCGCACGGTCGCGCGCGCGCCCTGCGCGGCCGCCAGGGCGAGGCAGTCGGTGCCCACCGGGCAGTGCGTCACCGGCTTCGCGGTGGCGCGGCGACGGCTCGGCGGGTTCAGGACGATGCAGTTGGTCGCGCCGCGGTCGGAGAGCGCCACGATCTTCAGCTCGGGCTGCTTCCGTAGCAGCAGCGGGACCACGGCCTCGTCGTTCTGATCGGGCAGGTTGAGGGTGATGACGACCACGTCGGGCGAGAGCGCCCGGCACTGCTGCAGCGCCTCGTTCACGCTCGCGGCCTCACCCACGACCTCGAGCCCTTGCTCGTGCTCCAGGAGCCACACGAGGCCACCCCGATCGATCGCGTGTGGATCCACGACCAGGATCCGGATGTCGCCGACCTTCTTGCGGGCGGCTTCCCGCGGGGGCGTCTTCGTGTCAGGCTTGCGCGTCATCACTCACTCCGATCGTGGCCTCTTACACTACTCCTGTCGGACCCGGTCGGCGAGCCTCCGGCACTGGTACGAAGGTATCCCCCTGCGGCCTCCCAGCGGCCCATAGCGACCGCCTTTCGGCGGTGCGATGAATTGCTTGGACATGGGAGGACAGAATGTCATGAGGATCTTGATCGGTGTGGACCAGTCGCCTCACTCGGAGCGGGCGGTCCGTTTCGTGACCCGGATGCGGTGGCCGGCGGGCAGCCGGGTGATCGTGGCCAGCGTGATGACGCCGCCGCTCTCGCCCCCCGTGGCGGGCGTCGACGCCGGGGTGTCGCTCATGGTGGAGGTGGGCGCGGAGCAGGTGGCGGAGGCCCAGACGCTGGTCACCGAGGTCGAGGAGAAGCTGCGCGCCGCGGGCATGGTCACGGAGACGCGCACCCCCACCGGTGACCCGCGCGAGGCCCTTCTGCGGCTGGTCGAGGACGAGCGGGTCGACCTGATCGTGCTCGGCTCCCACGGCCGCACGGGGCTCGCCAAGCTGCTCCTCGGGAGCGTCTCCAGCCACGTGGTCACGCACGCTCACTGCAGCGTCCTGGTGGTGAAGGAGGACCCGTATGAGAAGGCCTGAGCAGGCGGCGAGCTCCAAGTCCCTGGCGCTTCTCGTCGTGCTGGCGCTGGCATGCGCGGCCGTCCCGGCCTCGAGCCAGGCCCCGGCGTCGGCGCCCGCCGCGGTCCGGCTCGGGCCCGGCAGCACGCTCTGGATCGAGGGCGGATCGAACGTGCACGAGTGGGAGAGCCGGACCACGCAGCCCACGGTCAAGCTCCTGCGCGACGCCTCGTCCGCCGACCCGAGCGACGTCGCCGCGCTCGACGCCTGGCTGCGCGCCGGCGGCCTCAAGGGTCTCGATCTGGGCGTGCCGCTCGCCACGATGCATTCGAAGAAGGGCTCGAACCTGGACAAGAACATGCTCAAGGCGCTCAAAGCCGAGCAGAACCCCGAGATCACGTTCCACCTGACGCAGGCGAAGGTCGGGGAACCCTCGGGCGACTCCCTTTCGGTGTCCGCGGACGGCGTGCTGCGCATAGCCGGCCGCGAACGCCCCATCACCGTCGCCGGCCGCCTGGTGCGGAGCGAGGCCGGCGTGTGGCTCAACGGCAGTCATGGACTCCGCATGAGCGAATACGACGTGAAACCGCCCACGATGATGCTGGGAACGATGCGCGTGCACGATTCCGTGTCCGTGTACTTCAAGCTGCTCCTGGCACCTGGAACCCCCTCCGGGAAGTGAGCGGTATATCACCCCCCCAATCGAAAGGAGTGCGTCATGACTGGAAGGAGCCATGTCGCCAGACTTCTCACGATCGCCGTTGTGGCGGCCGGACTGTTCGCGCCGCTCGCACGGGCCCAGGAGACGCAGCAACGCGTGCCGGGTGAAACCGAACGCGCTAAGCTGGCCCCGATCGTGATGCAGAACTACCGCCCGCACGATTCGCGCGGCCTCAACATGTTCGAGACGCCCAAGCTCGACAACGTGCCCTACGATGGTTTCAAGATGAACTGGGGCGCGAGCTTCACGCAGGAGTTCCAGGCGCTGCATCACTCGAACACGGCACAGCCCGTGATCGTGGGCGGCGTGAACACGAACCAGCTGCTCAGCATCGGAGCCGGCTTCGACAACGCCCAGGCGAACATGTACCTGGACGCCCAGCTGGCGAAGAACATCCGCGTCGAGATGACCACCTACCTGTCGACGCGCCACCATAACGACACCTGGGTGAAGGACGGGTTCCTGCTGATCGACGGGTCGCCGTGGGAAAACGGGATGCTCGACAACATCATGAAGTACACGACGCTCAAGATCGGCCACTTCGAGGTCAACTACGGCGACGCGCACTTCCGTTCGAGCGACGCCGGCAACACCATGTTCAACCCGTTGATCGGCAACCTGATCATGAACGCGTTCACCACCGAGGTGGGCGGTGAGGCGTACCTGCGGAAAGGTCCGTGGATGGGCATGTTCGGCGCCACGGGCGGCGAGATCCGCGGCACCGTGCGCACGCCGGACAGGCGCGCGCCCACGTACCTCGGCAAGGTGGGCTTCGATTCGCAGCTGAATCCGGACCTGCGGCTGCGGCTCACCGGCTCGATCTACACCACGACGAAGTCGATCAACAACACGCTCTATTCGGGCAGCCGCGCCGGCTCGCCCTACTTCGACGTGCTCGTGAACACGACCGCGACCACCGACGGCTCGGCATGGACGGGTGACGTGCAGCCCGGGCTCTCGAGCAAGGTGCAGGCGATGGTGTTCAACCCGTTCCTCAAGTGGCGCGGCCTCGAGCTCTTCGGCAACGTCGAGCAGGCGAAGGGCCGTACGGCGGCCGAGACCAGCGACCGCACGTGGAACCAGTACGCGGCCGAGGGCCTGTACCGGTTCGCCTGGGACGACCTCTACGTCGCGGCGCGCTACAACACGGCGAAGGGCCGCCTTGCGGGGCTCACGAACGACGTCACCGTGGACCGCACCGAGATCGGCGGCGGCTGGTTCCTGACCTCGACGATCATGATGAAGACCGAATACGTGCGGCAGGAATACAAGGACTACCCGCTCACGAACATCCTTCACGGTGGCAAGTTCGAGGGCATGATGGTCTCGGGCGTGGTCTCGTTCTGAACCTGCCGGGCCGGACGCTGGGACACGTCCCGGCCGGCGGTCCCGCGTTGCCGCTCCGGCGCTCCTGGGCGAGCGTCCGGAGCGCGCGCGGGGCCATGATGCGGGCGGCGGCACTGCTGGCGATGGCCGGCGGTGCCGCCGCCGCTCCCATCGTCACCGTCGAGAGCCGCTCGGGCACCTATGAGGTCCAGGGCGAGTTCACCACCGCCGCGCCGATCGATACCGCGTGGGCGGTGCTCACGGACTACGAGCACATCCCGTCGTTCGTGAACTCCATCAAGCGGAGCGAGGTGCTGCGCAGCACCGGGGACGGCGTGCGCGTGCAGCAGAGCGCGGTGGTGGGCGTGTTCCCGTTCCGCTTCACCGCGCGCGTCACGCTCGCCGTGACCGAGGAGCCGATGCGGAGGATCGAGTTCATCGACACGCTCGGCGAAGACTTCTTCCGCTACGCAGGGTCGTGGTCGCTGCGCGGAGATTCCAGCACCACCGTGGTCCACTATTCGCTGCTCGCGATCCCGCGCTCGAACGCGCCGTCCTGGTTCGGCCGCGGCATGACGAGCCACGGCGTCGCCGACCTGCTGCTCCAGGTGCACCGGGAGATCGATCGCCGCGCGGCGAGGCGCTGAGGCCCTGCTTCCACGGCGGCCGCGGTTGAGGCATCGTCAGCGCGGCCCGGGGAGGACCGCGTGACGTTCCTGATCGCCTTGGCCCTGTTCGTCCTGTTGATGCTGGTGCTCGCCTGGGCGGCGGGGCGGCTGAGCGGGCTTCGCCGCGAAGTGCAGTCGCTCTCGCGACGTCTCGAGGCGCTCGAGCAAGGACGGAGCGCGCCAGGGCCGCCGGCCACGGCGCCGGAGGTCCCTGTCGCTCACGCCCCGGTCGCCGTGGCGCCGGCGCACGCTCCCAGGCCCGCCGCGCGACCCGCGGATGCCGAGCAGTGGATCGGCTCCGTGGGACTCCAGAACGCCGGCTCGGTGCTGCTGCTCGTGGGCTTCTTCTTCCTCGTGCTCTGGGGCTACACGACCGGGCGCTTCGGCCCGCTGGTGCTGGTCGCCGCGGGCGTGCTCACCGGCATCGGCGTCGCCTGGCGCGGGGACCGCCTGCGGCGGACCGTGCTGGGACTCGGCGACGCCCTGCTCGGTGTCGGCGCCGGCATCGTGTGGCTCTCGCTCTACCTCGGCTGGACCACACTCCACGCTCTACCCAGCGCGGGAGCGCTCCCGCTCCTGTTCGTCGCCTCGGCGCTCACGGGCGCGCTGGGCCTGCGCTACCGCGTCGAGGGCATCGCCGCGCTCGGCCTGATCGGCGCGTTCCTCCCCCACCTCCTGCGCTTCGTCGTCACGCTCCCGGATGCGCCGCTTCCGGCCTGGAGCCTGTTCGGTTACCTCGTGAGCATCAACGTGCTCGTGTCCATGCTCGCCATGCGCTCGGGCTGGAACCGGCTCGCGCTCGCCTCGGTGCTGCTCACCGCGGTCACCTGGAGCAGCGCGGTCGCGACCGACCGCTGGTCCTGGCCGCTCGAGATCGGGCTCACCGGGTTGTTCCTGGCGCTCGGCATCGCGTCGCTGCCACGGCTCGTGCGCGTGGACGGCCGCGTCCGCCCCGTCGACCTGGCACTGATCGCCACCGCCCCGGTCGCGCTGCTGGCGGCGAGCTGGCCGATGTTCTCGATCGCGAGGAGCGAGCACGTGGCGATCCTGCTCGGCACGCTCGCGGCGATCTACCTGGCGCTCGCGCTCGCCGTGGACCTGCAACGCCCGGAGCGCGATCTGTGGCGTGCGCTCACGGCAGCGGCGACGCTGTTCCTCACCGGCGGCATCGAGCGCGCGGTCGGCCCCGAGTACACCGGTCTCGCCTGGGCCGTGGAGGGCGCGGCGCTGGCGTGGCTCGGTCTCGCCCCGCGCTCGTCGTGGCTCCGCGGCTGCGGCTCCGCGGTGGCGCTCGCGGCGGTGTCTCGCGTGCTCCCCGGGTTGTTCGCGGAGGGATTCGCGAATGTGCACCCCGTGCCGTTCGTCCACGCCCAGGCGGTGCGCGAGGCCGTGGTCATCGCCGCGCTGCTCTTCGGCGCGTGGCGGCTCGAACGCGCCGCCTCCACGCCCGGCGAGCGCTGGCTCGGCCACGGCTGGCTCATGGGAGCGCACCTGCTGCTCGCCTGCTGGCTCGTGCGCGAAACGGATCACCTGGCGTGGTCGATGGAGACCGGCTCCGGCATGTGGCGTTCGCTCCGGGACCTCCGTGCGCCTCCAGGCGACCTGCGCTATGTGGAGATGGTCGCCACGTTCGCCGGCCTCGCGCTCATGGCTCAGGCCACGTGGCTCGTGTGGGGCGGCACGCGCGACCGGAGCGCGCTCACACGGGTGCTCGGACACGGGTTGGGCTTCGTGGCCACGCTCGTCCTTGCCTTCACCCTGCGCAGCGTGGATGCGTGGGGGCGCGACCTCCTCCCCATCGTCCATCGGGACGCGCTCGCCGGGTTGGTCGCGGTGCTCCTGGCGGTGCTCTCGTCATCGTGGCTCGCGCGGCGCCGTGAAACCCTGGCGGAGGTCGAACGCCGGTCAGCAGAGATCTGGGCCCTGGCGGCCGCGTTCGTGATGATGTTCTGGCTCGCGCGCGAGGCCGACCACGTGGCGCGCGTCATGCTCGACACCCCCGGCGCCTATGCCGCGGCCTGGGCGGTCACGCCCGTCGAGCTGCGCGACCGCGTGCTGTCGCTCGGCGCCATCCTCGCGAGCGTGGCCTGGCTCGCGCAGGCCGTGGCTGTGTTCGCGTTCGGCTGGGCGCGCCGCTCGGCGTTCCTGCGCTGGATGGCGCTCCTGCTCCTCGGGCTCACGCTCGTCAAGTTCGTGCTCGTGGACCTGGCGCACGCCGATCCGTTCTGGCGCTTCCTCACCGCGTTCCTGGCCGGCGGCGCCATGCTGGCGCTGTCGTTCGTCTACCAGCGGCTGGGCGCGCGACGCGGCGCGGGCGCCGAGGCCCGCCCCGCGACGCAGCCCGCGGCGCAGGACGAGTGAGGCTCGCCGAAGCCTAGCGCGTGTAGGAGAGCGCGAACGTCCACGCCTGGTTGATCGTGGTGAACGTGCTGCTGGTGTCGAACAGGTCGTCGAAACCGCGCGTGTAACGCGCCTCGACGCCGATCCGGCCGGGACCTGCCGCGAACTCGAACCCGGCGCCGGCACCGAAACCGAGATCGAACGTGTTCATGCGGGTGCTGAGGCTCAGGTCGGGAACGCCGGGTGCCTCCGTCCCGAACTTGCCCGAGATCTTGAAGTCGAGCATCGGGCCCAGCTCCCCGAACACGTGCGTGGTGCCGAACGCGAGCAGCCGTCCCCGCATCAGCAGCGGCACTTCGAGGTACTCGAAGCTCCACGTGTCCTTGAACGTGCCGGTGGGATTGCCGGCGGGGTCCGTGCCCTCGGACTTGGACACGCCGCCCTTGCCCGCGTAGCCGACGCCCGTGTGCAGCGACAGCTGCGGCACGAAGTCGTACTCGTAGACGAACGCGACGTTGGCCGCGACGCGGGGGTCGGGGTTGACCAGGTCGCCGAAGCTGCCCGTGAACGCGGAGAGGTTGACGCCGGCGCGCAGGCCGCAGCGGCCGGGGAGGTCCGCCGACGCGGGCACCGAGACCAGCGCGAGCAGGAGCGCGGTGGCGATGCAGCGAGGAATGAGTCGCATGGGGTTCGCTCGCTTTCCGTCCGCCCGCCCGCCCCGCGGCTGGCGGGGGACTGCGAGTGAGGCTAGCACCGCATGCAAGCCGGGCCGGCGGCGGCGCGGGCTCAGCGCGTATAGGACAGCGACAGCGATACGGCCTGGTTGATCGCCGGCAGGTTGTCCTCGAGGTCGAAGAGATCGCCGAAGCCGCGCGTGAAGCGGGCCTCGATGCCGATCCGTCCGGACCCCGCCGCGAACTCCACACCGCCGCCGGCCACCCAGCCGTAGTCGACCGGCTGCATGGATGGACCGACGCCCAGCACCCGGATGAGCACGGGGTACGACTCGATCTTCCCGGACAACGTGCAGCCGGCGGACAGGCCGAGGTCGATGAACGGCGCCACCCCTGCCACCGAGCGGAGCCTGCCGCGGAACAGCATCGGCACCTCGAGATAGTCGAAGCGCCAGGTGTCGGTGTACGTGGTCACCTTCCCGAACGGGTCGGTGCTGTCGGTCTTCCTCGTTCCGCCCTTGCCCGAGTAGCCCGCCTCGAGACGGAACGCGAACCTCGGCACGAACTCGTATTCGTAGATGAACGCGACGTTCGGCGCGATCACAGCGTCGGGATGGACGGCGTCACCGAACTCGCCTCCAAACGCGGACAGGTTGGCGCCGGCGCGCGCACCGAATCGGTACTTGGCGAGCGCCGGGGCCGCGAGGCACGAGAGCAGGAGCGCCGCCACGGCGAACTGGGTGCAGATACGCATGGTTCCTCGCTTTTCCAACCGGGGCGGGCAGTGGCCGGTCCAATGGAGCATGCTTCCCGACCCGGCCCGGGCGTTGCCGGCGCCCAGGGTACCGGCGGGAAGCCCTTGGAGGCTCTCATGAAGACCCGTCATCCCCAAACGCTGCCGGCTCCGGCGCGGCGCGCGATCGCTTCGCTGGCCGTCGGCGCGCTGCTCGCCGGCGCCGCCCTGCTCCTCCCCACATCGTCCGCGCTCGCCGCGGACGACACTTCGACCAGTGGCACCTGGGCCATCGACAGCTGGAGCAAGCAGGACTCGACGACCGAGTACTGGCTGTCGCTACGCTGGACGAGCGGCCAAGACCACTGGGGCTCGCGCTCCCTCGCGCTCTCGCGCGTGCCGGGCCTGACCCCGGCGCAGGTGGGCGGCAGCCCGGCCACCGTCCACTTCGAGATCAAGCGAGACGCGGGCACGTTCGTGTGCGACGGCCGCGTCGGCAACGACGCCGGCGCCGGGCTCTACGACCTGAAGCTCGATCCCGCGTACTCCGACGCGCTCGCCAAGCGCGGCATCGGCCGCCCCGACACCGACCAGCAGATCCGCTTCGCGATCTCCGACCTGAGCTACGCGTTCCTCGACGAGTTGAAGTCGCAGAAGTACCCGAAGCCGGACCTCGATGTGCTGGTGACGCTCGCGAACCATGGTGTGGACATGGAGTACGTGGACGGCATGGGCACGTTGGGCTACCGCTTCACGTCCTACGACGAGCTGGTCCGCGCCCGCGACCACGGCGTCGATCCGCGCTTTGTCCGGGCCTTGAAGGACGCGGGCTTCGACAAGCTGTCGTTCGACGAGCTGCTGCGGGCCCGCGACCACGGCGTGGACGCGCGCTTCATGCGCGGCATCCGCGAGGCCGGCTTCACCCAGGCTTCGCTCGACGACCTGGTCCGCGCCCGCGACCACGGCGTCGACCTGCGCTACATCGAGGGCATGCGCGACGCCGGCTACACGAAGCTCACGCTCGACGAGCTGGTGGAGCTGCGCGATCACGGCGTGGACATGCGCTACATGGAGGCGCTCGCCACGGCGGGGTACGACAAGCTCACGCCGGAGCAGCTCATCCACACGCGCGACCAGGGCGTGGACGGCCGCTACATCCAGGGCATGGCGGACGCCGGCTACAAGAACGTGCCGCTCGGGGACCTGGTGCGCGCCCGGCAGCACGGTGTGGACGGCAGGGTGGCGAAGCGGATCAACTCCGCGCTGTCGCAGCCCGCGACGCTCGACAAGCTGATCCAGATCCACGACCGCGGCGGGCTGGATTGAGCCGGATCCTTCAATCCAGCTTCATGATCCGGATCACGCTCGTGCCGCGTGCGCCCTGGAGCCGCACCATGTAGAGACCGCCGCGGGCCGGCGCGCCGTGGTCGTCGAGCCCGTCCCAATCCACGACGTCCTGCCCGGGTGACATCGGGCCGCGACGCAGCGCTCGCACGTGGCGCCCGGCGACATCGAACACGTCGAGACGCAGCTCTCCGGCGTCGGGCGGCATGTCCAGCGCCAGTCGCGTGGTGCCGCTGAACGGGTTGGGCGTGGCGCTCCGCAGCGCGAGCTGCTTCGGCGCCGCCGGGATCGTCAGCTTCACCGGGCCGTACCAATCCGAGCCCGCGCCCTTGAGGGCTTCGATCCGGTACGCGTACCGGGACCCGGGCACGGCGGAGCCGTCGCGCCAGCGCATCTGCGCCGGCGGATGGCTCGACGGCGGCGTGAGCGGCGTGGGCGTGACGACTTCCTCGTCCCCGCCCTCGGGGGCACGGTGGACGACGAAGCCGCGATAGGCGGAGACGTCCATCAGCCACCACGTGAGCAAGGCGCCCTCGGTCGTGATCTCGCCGTTCAGGTCCTGGATGCCGGTGGCGGCAACGGTACCGCCCACGATGAAGCATCCGATCGGATCGAACCCCGGGACGAAGACCCCGGTGCCGAGGACGTCGAGGATCACGGTCTGCCCGTCACTGCTGTAGCAGGGCGCATCCGAAGTAAGGATTCTCCCGGACGCATCCGTCTGCACGGAGCCGACCTTCTCGAGGTGCGCGCCCGCGGCGGGCACCTCGCAGTCGAGGGGCTGGACGTCGAACCAGTAGGTGGTATTGGGGCGGAATGGCCCACCTCCGACCACAGCCTTGAACTGATCCGACCCGGCACACCGCTTGGAGCCAACGAAGATGCTGTAGTCGGTCGTGATCCCCGCCACGATCGAGTGCGGGTCGTTCACGTTCGTGAACGTGTAGCTCGTCGTCGAGTCCTGCCGGACCCCGTCCACGAGGATCACGGTGATGGCGCCGGGGACGTCGGGCGTGACCGTGAAGGTCTGGCTCGCACCGCAGTCCACCAGGATGGTCCCCGACGGGACGATCGTGCCGCCGGGTGTGGCGGCCGCGGTGATCGGGTACTGCGGGACACTGGCGAAGCTCGCGGTGACCGTGTGGGACGTCAGGATGCCGGTGAAGACGAAGCTCGACACCGCGCCCTTCGAGACCCCATCCACCGCCACGTCGACGATCCGGTAGCAGGCGTCGTGGCGGATGGTGAACGCCTGGCTCGCGCCGCAATCGACGACGACGTCTCCCGCGGGCTCGATGGTGCCGCCCGGGCCGGCGCTCGCCGTGATCGTGTCCCGCTCGCCCGCGGACACGAAGCTCGCGGTGATCGAGTGCGGCGTGCGCACGTCGGCGAACGTGTAGCTCGTGACCGGGCCCTGCGGCACCCCATCCACCAGCACGTCGCCGACCTGGTAGCAGGGGTTCGGTGAAATGGTGAAGGTCTGATCCGAGCCACAGCCCACCTGGACCGCGCCCGCCGGCGTGATCGTGCCGTTCGCCAGCGGCGTGGAGGTGATCGTGAACGTCGTGCCCGGGACGAAACTCGCCGCGATCGTGTGGGAGGCCTGGAGGTTCTTGAACGTGAAGCTGGGCACCGCGCCCTGGGAGATCCCGTCCACGCGCACGTCGCCGATCAGGTGGCATTCGTCCGCGGTGATCGTGTAGGTGGCGCTGGCGCCGCAGTCGTACACGACCGCGCCCGCCGGGCTGATCGTCCCGCCCTTCCCCGCACTGGCGACGATGGTGTCGGGCGGCGCCGCCACGAAGCTCGCTTCGATGGTGTGGTTCGCGTTCACGTCGTGGAACGTGTAGGTGGCGAGCGGCCCCTGGTCGATGCCGTCCACGCGGACGTTGTCCACGAGCGCGCACGGCAGCGGCGTCATCGTGAACGTCTGGTCCGTGCCCGGAAGCACTCTCAGGTCGCCGCTCGGGCTGATGCTCCCGCTCCCGGCCGCCGTGGCCGTGATCGTGTAGCTGGACGCCGTCGGCGCCCGCTGCGTGGCGATCGCGATCGCCGCGCGGTCCGGGGCGAGGGCGAGCAGCGCGCTCGTGGGAACGGGCGCGGCGCCGCGTTCATGGGGAGCCTGCGCCGCCCTGGCCGGCGCCACGAACAGGAACAGGGCGGCGAGCAAGCTGCAGCGGGCGAGGATGCGGCGCATGGTGGGCCCCCTTCTCGTGCAGCCGGTCGGGGTCGGCCCGCGAGGAAGTTCAGTCTAGGGACGCATCCCCGCCCTGGTCCATGACAAAGATCATCGCGCCGGCGCCGGGACCGGGGGCGGGAGCTGCTCGGCGAATCGCCACGGCGGCGCGCCCTGGCGGGTGAGCGGCGTGTTCTCGAGCCGGGCGCGCGCCATCGCGATCGGCATCGGCCCGCCCTGCAGCACCGCGTCGTGGAACTCGCGCTCGGTCATCTTCTTCGCATCCACCAGCTCCCGGTGCAGCGCGCGCAACTGGAGCCCGCCGAGCATGTAGGCGGATTGATACAACGGCGAGTAGCTGCCGTTGAACGACCGCCGCACCTCGGCTTCGGCGTTCGCGCGCTCGAAGTCCACGTGGTCGACGAGATAGTCGATCGCCTGCTCGGGGGTCATCTTCCCGAGATGGAAGTTGAGCGAGAACACGATCCGCGCGCTGCGGTGCATGCGCCAGAACAGCGCGCCCAAGCGGTCCTCGGGCGACACCTGGAAGCCGTGGTCCCAGAGGAACATCTCCCAGTAGAGCGACTGCCCCTCGCTCCAGAACGGGGTGTGGAACACCTGCCGGTGCGTGTTGTAGCGCGCCTCCATGAACCCCTGCAGGTGGTGGCCTGGATTCAGCTCGTGGAACACCGTGGCGTGCGAGAAGTGCGGGTTGTTGCCGCGCAGGCTCATCAGCTTCTCGTCCTCCGGCATGTCCGCCGTCGGATACGACACGAGGATCAGCTCGCCGCCGAGGAAGAACGGCGACACGCGCTGGCGCTCGGGCGAGAGCATCTCCATCCGCCAGTCCTCGCGCGCGAGCGGCGGGATCGTCACCCAGTCGTGCTGGTCGAAGAACGCCTCCGCATCCCGCGCCAGCCGCGCGATGAGCGCGGGTTGATCTCCCGGAGCGACGTACGTGTCCTTCACCTTCTCCATCGCCGCCTTCCAGTCGTCGCCGAAGCCCATCTCCTTCGCGGCCTTCTTCGCCTCGCTCAAGGAGAACGCGTACTCGCGCTCGGCGATGCCGATCAGCTCCTGGGGCGTGTACGGGATCATCTCGTACGCGAGCTCGGCATTGAGCCCGTCGATGCCGATCGGGTCGCCGATGATCGGCTCGTTGCTCGCGGCCGCCATGCCGCGCTCCGCGCCGGCGACCGGCGTCGCCGCCGTCTTGATGCCGACCAGCTTCTCGCGCAGCGTCTTGGCGTACGCGGTGAGCGCGTCGTTCAGCTTCGCGTACGGATCCTTGAGCCACCAGGAGAACGTCGGGTCGTAGCCGTCGTAGAACTTGTACCAGCCGGCGACGGCGCCGCGGATGCGGTCGAGGTCGTCCGCCGCACGATTGGCGACCATCTTCGACACCGCGGGCCCGCGTTTGCTCGAAGCGCCGGCCTTGGAAGTCGCCGCCGCGCCGTCGATCGCCGTCCGCAGGCTGTCCACCTGCTTCGTGACGTCGGCGATGCTGCGTGCCGCAGCGCGCGGGTCGACGGGTCGCAGGTCGCGCCGGGCATCTTGGAGAGCGAGCAGTCGGTCGGCGAACGGAAGCAGTGGCGCCTCTTCACCACGCATCTTGTCCCGCCGGTCGAGCAGCGCCAGCTCGTGCGTCAGCTCGTGGTCGAGCAGCACGAAGTCGACGCGCCCCTCCTGCCCGAGCCTGGCGAAGTCGATCTCGGCGAGGCCCGCCCTCCAGCCGGCGTAGAACGCGCGCATCCGCGTCCGCTGCGCGGGCGAATCGAACGCGTCGTAGCGCGCCGCGAGCGCGTCGCGGTCGGCGTCGAATCGTTTGACGACGGCCGCCAGCTCGCTGCCCGGCTGCCCGACCAGCGCCTGGAGCGCGGGAACCGCCGACAAGTCGCCGGCCGGAGCCGGCGTGGACGTTTGCGCGCCGGCGACCGGCACGGCGGCCAGCACGGCGGAAAGAATCACGGCGAGGCTCTGCACGCTCACCCTCCGGGTTTCACGTACTGGCGCTTGAGGCGAATGTCCGCGCCGGCGAAGCGGCCGCTGCCGTGCGCGTGGAGATGGACCTCGATCGCGTCGGCGCCGAACATCCGCTTCACCTCGCGGAAGTCCTGGTTCGAGCGGGCGAGGCCCGCGTAGAAGTCGGCGGCCAGCGCCGAGCGGTCGAGAGCCACCGTGTCCGGCGCCTGGCCGGGGACCAGCTCGAGATGGATGCCGAGCCGCCGGTCGACGCGCTCGTCCTCGAAGCTCTCGAACTGGAAGGAGTGGACGAGCGTCGCGAGCACGGGATGGGCGAGCACGACGCTCTCCACGTCGGCGGGATAGAGCTTGGCGCCGAAGAACGCCACGGTGAGGTCGGCACGGCCATAGACATAGAGCACGGGGAAATGGCTGAAGCGGCGGGCGAACGTGTCCGGATCCGCGCCGCGCGCGCGCAGCGTCCGGCGCAGCGGCGCGAACGGGTGCACGCCACCCAGGTCGTGGAGGTTGTAGCGCAGCTTGGGGGCGGCGCCACGGCCGCGGCAGATGGTGAACACCAGCTCGCCGTTCTCCAGCGTCTCGATCAGGTAGTCGAGCGGGTTGTACTGGAAGATCATGGGCGGCACGTCGCGCCCGAACAGTTCCTTGGACAGCTCCGGCACCCGCGCGCACAGCGCCCGCAGCGCGATGCTCCACTCCGTCTCCACGCCGATGTTGATCTCGAGGTCGGAAGCGCCGTAGGACGACACCACGCTCTTGAAGTGCCGGAGCAGGTAGCCGCGCAGGGCCTCGGTGATGCCCTCGCCGCCCACGACCAGGTCCAGGTGGTAGTCGCCCAGTTTCAGCGACGTGCCGTCGACGAACGACTTCACGAACGGCGGGTAGCCGAACACGATGTACCGGTACCGGGGCCCGAACAGCCGCAGCGTGTTCTCCAGCTTGGCGGCATCGGGCCCGATCGACTTGAGCGTGCCCACCTCGGCGAGCGACATCGACACGTGCATGCCCGTGGCCCACGGCCCGAGCGCGAAGCAGTTGAGGAGGATGCGCCGGGGATCGTGGTAGATGAGGCCGTAGCTCAGCTGCAGGATCCGGGTGACGTCGTGGCGCTCGTGGCGGTTGCGGATCCAGTTGTTGGGGAGTCCCGACGAGCCCGAGGACTCGTCGATCACCTCCCCGCGACCGGACAGCGCCCCGCCGTAGCAGCGATCTTCGATCGAGTAGCGCTTGACGTAGTTGTCCTTCGTGGTCACCGGGACCGCGGACCACCTCCACGGGCGAGGCTCCGCGAACCCGCTGTCGACGAGGAAGCGCGCGTACGCCGGGCACTCGCTGCGCGCGCGCAGGAACACGCTGCGCGCGCGCATGCGACCCAGTCGCTCGAGCAGCGGCTGCGCCTGCGGCAGCATGAGCACGGCGTAGCCCCCGGGCTTGAGCTCCAGCGTGCGCCGCAGCCAGGCGAGCGGCGTCATCAGCAGGTGCAGCAGCACGCGCATCATGGGAGCCAGACCTCCTCGATGGGCAGCCGCCGGCTCGCGGGCGGTTCCGGCGAGCGCCCGATCTTGAACACGAGCCAGATGGAGCGCTCGCCGGTCAGGCCCTCCACGCGCTCCGCGGCCGGACGATGCGTGACGAGATTGCCGTACGGATGGATGGAATAGCCAGCCCGCGTCACCTCCAGCCAGAAGCGGAGCAGGAAGCGGCCGGTCTCGTACGCGTCGGCGGGTTCCCAGAACGGACCGCTCAGGAGACCCAGCGTGGCGACGGGCCCGATCTGCTCGCGGTAACGCCGGCGGAACCAGCCGGAGAGGGCCGGCCATCGCAGCGCCGGCGACAGGTGGAACGCGGTCCACAGCTCGGCGGGATGCACGTTCATGCAGCGCGCGTCCAGTCCGTCGCGATGCCGCAGCGATTCGCCGTCTCCGTAGCGAAGCCAGCCGCGCATCTCGTCGCGATAGGGTGCGTGGTTCAAGTCCGCGAACACGGCGTCGATGTTGACCTGGAGCAGGCGCTCGACGAGCGCCGGATCGGTGATCTGTGCGTAGCGATGCCCCCAGCGCGCCGCGAGCGCCGCCAGCGCGGCGCGCGCCTCCGGCGTGACCGGGTCGGCGAGGTAATGGAGCCGGGACGTGCGCCGCCGCGCGAACAGCTCGAGGTCGTACTCCTTCGTCGTCGTCGGAGCCGGCCGCAGTGTGAGGTCGGCGAAGTGGAGCTGCGGGCTCCGGCCCCCGCGGACGCGCTCGCTCGTGAACGCGTCGAACGGCTGCACCGGCTTCACCTCCAGCGCGAACCCGTGGTGCGCCGCCGCCAGGGCGAGCCCCTCGGTGAACATGCCCATGGTGAGGATGATGAAGCTGCCGGTGACGTCCTCGTTGGGAAGCGTGCGCCGGCGCTCGATGTGCAGCTCGGCGCGCGCCGCATCCAGCCGCCGGAGCCGCCACGGCTGCACGTTGTGCGGCGACGGCACGAGCACGCCGATCTCGAGCAGGCGGGCCCAGGGGTCCGCGGCGGCGGCCGTCATTCGAGACGCAGCGACACGCTAGACGAGGGTCCGGCTCGATCTCATGAGCGCCTCGCCGGCGGCGGCGGTGCGATCGCCAGCACCCGCAACGGGCTCCCGCTCCCACCCACGATCTTGAGCGGCGCCGCGATCACGATGGCGCCGGTGGCCGGCAGCAGGTCCAGGTTGGTCAGGCTCGCGAGCCCGAACTTTCCCGCCCCGTGCATCGTCGCGTGATTCGGGAACGGCGGGTCGAACGTTCCCGCCTGGCCCGCGTCGGTGCCCACCGTCTCCACGCCCACGCCCAGGACATCGCGCCCGCGCGCCAGCAACTCGGAAGCGCTGCGATGGAACCCGGGGCTGTGGGGCCCGTCGGCGGCGACGTTCAAGAACGCCTTGGGATCGGTGCGCTGGCTCCACCCGGTGCGGAGCAGCACCCAGGCGCCCGCGGGGATCTTCCCGTGCTCGCGCTCCCACGCCACGATGTGCTCCGGCATCAGCAGGAAGTCGGGGTTCTTCGCCACCTCCGCGGTCACGTCGATCACGCACGCGGGCCCCACCAGGCGTTGCGCCGGGATCGTGTCGCAGGTGTTGTCGGGCAGGTCCTTGCCGGTGATCCAGTGCACGGGTGCGTCGAAGTGCGTCCCGGTGTGCTCACCCATCCGAATGGTGTTCCAGTACCAGCCGGGCCCCGCCGCATCGAAGCGCGAGATCACCTCGAGCGACACTCCCGGCGACGACGCGAAGATCGGCGGCAGACCGATCACCGGTGTGTCGGGACCGAGTGGCTGGGTCAGGTCCACGACCACGAGCGTGCCGGCATTCAGCTCGGCCACGAGCTGCGACAGAAGCCCCATGGACTACTCCTTCCGCAAGCGTTCCTTGAGGTGGCGTGCGAACTGGAAGCGGTTCTCGAGCAGCGCGAGGTCGGTGACGTAGCCGGCGGGGCCCACCGCCTCGACTTTCGCGACGAGCGTGGTGAGCTCGCCCGCGCCCTGCGCGGCCACGAAGGCGCCCCGGAACTCCTCGAGCGTTCCCACCGTCGCCGTGCGCGGCACGCCCGCCCCTTTCGCGATCGCCGCGAGGTCGCTCCCCGTGGACGTGGCCGTGGGAAACCCGCCCACCGAGAGCAGGCTCTCGTTGTCGAACACCACGTGCACCAGGTTCCTGGGCCGGTAGCGGGCGAGCGTGGTGAGCCCGCCCAGGTTCATGAGCAGCGAGCCGTCGCCGTCGAGCACCACCACGGGCAGCTCGGGGCGCGCGAGGGCCAGCCCAAGTCCCACCGAGGAGGCCAGCCCCATCGCGTGCTGCAGGTAGAAGAAGTTGGGCCGGTGTCCGATCGACTGCAGCTCCGCTGCCACCGCACCCATGATGGTCACCACCACCGAACGCTCGAGCTCGGGGTAGATCGCCTGGATCGCGGCCACGCGCCGCATCAGTCTTCCCACATCAGGTCGCGCTCGAGCAGCAGCGCCACCGGCCGGCTCGCCGAGTGGGCCAGCGTCTGCGCCTTGGCGATCCGCTTCTCGACGTGCGCGGGCGAGTCGAGCCGGTCGAACGGGATCCGCAGCGCGTCCAGCACGTGCTCGGTCACCCCGCCGCCCTCGGTCTGCCACGGGTCCTTCTCGCCGAACGAGCCGCGCTGGCTGATCAGCATGAGCAGCGGGATCCGGTAGAGCTGGCCGCACGACACGATGCCGTTGA
>DATLUU010000238.1:0-2628 GCA_035577885.1 Verrucomicrobiia bacterium | reverse complement strand
GTCCGGCTGCGCGTTCAATGCCTCGAGCGTCCAGCGGTCCACCGCGAACTCGCCGCGCGCGCGGCCGAGCTCGCGGCCGTCGCGGGTGGCGCGCACGCTCACCTGCCAGCGACCGGGCCCGGGCGAGGCGAAGATCGACGTATAGGCGCCGGGTCCGCCGGGCGTGAACGTGATCGGCCGTGTCGCGCCGCCGGGGCCGTTCAACTCGCCCCGCACCTCGGCGCCGGAGACGGCCTTGAACCGGGCGTCCTGGAGGATCGCATCGAGGCGCACCGGCTCGCCGCCGGGCACCAGCCGCCGCTCGGCGGTGACGCGCAGCGGCTCGCCCTGAACGGGCTCGGCGAGCCAGCGCATGGTCTTCCGCCACAGCCGCCGCCCGCGCTCGCCCGCGAGCTCGTCGGTGCCGGTCAGGGACCAGCGCCAGAAGCCGGTGCCGTTGACGAGCAGCACCTGGCCGCGACCCACCGTGCGCGCGAGCCACAGTGGCACGTTGGCGTTCTCGCGCGCCGCGATCAGCACGCGGTCGGCGCCACCGGGTGCCAGGGGCAACACGTCGGAGAGCGGCGCCGCGTCGTGCCAGGCGCGCGCGCCGCGGGCCTGATCGTCGTCCCACATGAGGAGCTCGGAGGCGTTCGGCTGCGGCTCGGGCGAGGCCTGGGTGCCCACCGCAGCGCCGCTCATGAACGTGAGCTCGTTGCCGAGCGCGCCGCGGGCGAAGCGCACCGCGCCGGGTTCGGTGCCCGAGAGCAGCAGCAGCCCGCCGCCGCCGTGCACGAACGCCGCGAGCGCCTTGTCGAACGCCGGTCCGAGCTCGATGCCCGAGAGGGCGTCCAGCACCACGACCGAGCGGCCGGTGAGGTCGCCCGCGGACAGCGCGCCGCGGTTCTTCTCGAGCGCGCGCCAGTTGCCGCTCGCATCGCGCACGCGCGAGTCCAGGTCCACGGTCGTATCGCCGAGCAGGGCGCGGCGGAGGAACGTGAGGTCCCAGTTGAGCCCCGAGGAGAGCACGAGCACGCCGAGCTTGCCGGGCGCCACGGGCACGGCGACCCCGTGCGTGTCGTCGTCGGGCGAGAGGTCGTGCTCGAGCGGCGCCACGCGCGCGGTCCAGAGCGCCAGGCCGGCGCGCGCGGGCACCACCTTGAGCTCCGCGGTCACCTCGGCGCCGGGCCCGGGGGCCAGCACCGTGGCGTGGGCCAGCTCGCGGTCGCCGTCGGTGAGCTTCACCTCGATCGGCGTGCCGCGCTCCTCGTCGCTCACCACCCGCACGCGCACCGGCGTCGCCTCGCCGACGCGCGCCTCGGTCGAGGCCTCGACGCCGGCGATGCCGCGGTCGACGCCCGTGTGCCCGCCCACGAGCAGCGCATGCACGGGCACGCCCAGCGCGTGAGCCGCTGCGACCGGGTCCTGGCCCGCGTTCACCGCGCCGTCGCTCACGATCACCACGCCATCCGGCCGGCGCTCGACCGGGAGCCGCGCCAGCTCGGCGAGCGCGTCGCCGGTGGCGGTGGCGGCGCGGCCGGACCCTCCGGCGGCCGTGGAGTCGCCGATCAGCGTGCCGGCGAAGTCGCGCACCTCGATCTGCGCGCGGCCGCGGAACGCGGCGGTGAGCTCGCGCACCGCCTGCGCCGCGATCTCGGCGCGGGTCGGGCTGCTGGCCGCGTTCGCGCGCGTCTCACCCGAGGGCCGGTCCATGCTGAGCGAGCGGTCGCGGAGCACGACCACGCGCGTGCTGGAGGCGGGCAGGTTGCGCTCGAGCACCGGCAGCGCGAGGAGCCACACCAGCACCGCGAGCGCCGCCACGCGCAGCAGCGCCAGCACCCGGCGCGAGTTCAGGCTGAGCGGCGGCTGGCGGAAGCCGTAGGCCCACACGGCCACGCCGAGTGCTGCGAGCGTGGCGAGCCAGAGCCATACGAGCGGGGAGTTCGGCGCGAGGTGCAGCGTCAACTTAGGCTTGTGCCTCCCCGGTGCGTGTAGCGCGCTCCTGGTCCGCGAGCCGCAGCCCTTCGAGGATCAGGCGGTCGAGGTCCAGGTCGATGGTGATGTCCTCGCTCTCGGCCACCTCGCCGGGCAGGAACCGGAAGCGGCCGTCGCGCCAGAGGATGACGTTGTAGACGATGCGGCGGAGCACCTCGTGCACCGCGTCCTTCACCTGCTCGCGGGTGGCTTCCCCGTGCTCGACCAGGATCTCGCCCAGGCGGCGCTTGGAATCGCTGCGCTGGCGCTCGAGCGCGCGCGCGATCGCCGAAGCGCCGACGTTCGACTTGTGCATGAGCAGCTCGCCCGAGCGCACCGCGAGCCCGCTCGTGCGCGCGAACACCGGCCGGCCACGCTCGTACCAGAGGTCCACGCGCTCGTCGCCGCGCGTGAACTCGAGCCGGCCCTGGGCCTGCGCGAGCTGCAGCAACTGCAGCACTTCGGAGGGAAAGAAATGCGCGAGGTCGCCCTCCAGCGCCACCGGCCTCACGACTTGCATCTCATGACTGGCGTCTCACGGCTTGCACGTCACGGCCTCCAGTTCACGGATTCCACTTCACGTCGTGCACCACGCGCTCCGCCTGCTTCGCGGCGCCGGTCAGGAGCCGCAGGTTGTACCAGCCCATGACCAGCACCTGCGCCACGGCGGCCACG
>DATLUU010000237.1:0-4441 GCA_035577885.1 Verrucomicrobiia bacterium | reverse complement strand
TCGGCCGCGAGGTGGCGAACCGCGCGCGCGCGTTCGGCATGCCGGTGATCGTCTACGACGAGCTGGTGCGCAAGGGTCCCGCGGGCTTCGAATGGGCTCGCCACGTCGATCGCGACGTGCTGCTGCGCGAGGCGGACGTGGTGACGCTGCACGTGCCGCTCACCGACCGCACGCGCCACTCGCTGTCCACGGCCGAGTTCGCGCTGATGAAGCCCGACGCCGTGCTCGTGAACGCGTCGCGCGGCGGCGTCGTGGACGAGACTGCGCTCCACGCGGCGCTCACCTCGGGCCGCCTCCGCGCCGCCGCCGTCGACGTCTTCGAGCGCGAGCCCGCCCCCGCCGACCACCCTTTGTTGCGTCTGCCGAACGTACTCGCGCTACCGCACCTCGGCGCCTCCACGAGCGAAGCCCAGCGCCGCGCCGGCACCGACGCCGCCGGCGCCCTCCTCGAAGCCCTGGCCGCCCTCCCGACGCGCTGACCTCCGCCGTGAGCCGCAGGGGACCGCACACGGGACCGACTGCGCCACCGGCTGCGACACCAGGCAACAGCGCCGTTGGACACGCGCAGACAGCGAGCGTACGTTCCCGCGTCTTTTTCGGCGGAGGTGGGCAACATGCCGTGCACGGTGGTCGTGGGTGCGCAGTGGGGAGATGAAGGGAAGGGCAAGATCGTCGATGCGCTCGCCGAGCGCGCCGAGCTCGTCGCCCGCTACCAGGGCGGCCCCAACGCCGGCCACAGCGTCATCCATCGCGGCGAGACCCTCGTCCTTCACCTCGTGCCCTCCGGCATCCTGCACGCCGGCTGCCGCTGCCTGATCGGCAACGGCGTGGTGATCGATCCCGCGCGACTCCGCGACGAGGTCACGAAGCTCGAGGCGCGCGGCGTGCCCGCCTCGCGCCAGCTCGGCGTGAGCGCCGCCGCGCACCTGATCCTCCCGTACCATCGCGCCGTCGAGGCGTCGTTCGAGCGCGGCCCCAGCGCCATCGGCACCACCGGCCGCGGCATCGGCTTCGCCTACCGCGACAAGGCCGCGCGCACCGGCCTGAGGGTCGCCGATCTCTTCGATCCCGCGCACTTCGCCACCCAGGCCGATCGCAACCTGGCGCGCCTCCGGCAGGAGTATCCCGAGGCCGCGGCCGAGTTGTCGCCCATGAGCGGCAGCGGTCTCCGCCGCGAGCTCGCGGACGTGGCGACCTGGCTCGAGCCGCTCGTGACCGACGTCGGCGAGGAGCTGCACGTCGCGCTCCAGGCCGGGCGCGGCGTGCTGCTCGAGGGTGCGCAGGGCACGCTGCTCGACTTGGACCACGGCACCTATCCCTACGTCACCTCGTCCCCGGCGAGCGCCGCCGGGGCGCCACTGGGCGTGGGGCTGGGGCCGCGCGCCGTGGACGAGGTGATCGGCGTCACCAAGGCCTACGCCACGCGCGTCGGCCACGGTCCGTTCCCGAGCGAGATGCCGAGCGAGCTGGGCGCGCGCCTGCGCGAGGCCGGCGACGAGTACGGCGCCACCACCGGACGCCCGCGGCGCTGCGGCTGGCTCGACCTGCCCGCGCTCCGCTACGCGGCGCGCGTCAACGGCCTGTCGCAGATCGTGGTGACGAAGCTCGACGTGCTCGATGCGTTCGAGGAGATCCGCGTCGCCGTGGGCTACGAGTGCGAGGGCCGGGCCGTGCGCGGCTTCCCCGCGGGCGCACGCGCGCTCGAGCGCTGCACGCCGGTGTGGCGCGCGTTCCCGGGCTGGCGGCGCTCCACGGCGGGTGCCCGCCGCTGGGACGACCTGCCGCGCGAAGCGCGCGACTACCTCGAGTGGGTCGAGCGCGAGGTGGGCGTGCCGATCCGCGCCATCTCGGTGGGCGCGGCGCGTGATGCCGAGGTCACGCGCGGCTGAGGCGGGCGCCGCGGGCGATGTCATGCGGTGGTTTCATCGGCGCCCGTAACCAACTGTCCCTGCGACGGCTGCGGGCAGGTGTTCCGGCAGCCCTCAGGCCGCTTTGCGCTCCGGTGCCGGCACCGGCGAGCCGGTGAAGAAGCCCGCGCGCACGCCCTCGTCGCGGCTCACGAGGTAGGCCGCCGTCCACGTCGAGAACATGAGCCAGACCTGGAACGTGTAGTTCCCGTTTCGCAGGAAGTCGATCTTCATCTCGTTCACGCAGAACATCAGGAGCTGCGCGCGCGCGATGATCAGGTAGGCGTCCGCATAGCTCGGATGTCGGAGGTCGTCCACGACCGGGCGCAGCATCGTGAACAGCCCGAACAGGATCATGAGGAAGAAGACCAGGCCCGGGAAGCCGACGATGTTCGCGAAGAACAGGTAGATGTTGTGCGGCCACCACAACGCGTAACCCGGCAACTCTCCATAGTAGGGGCCCTGGCCGAGGATCGGGTGCACGAGCGACCGCTGCAGGGCGTTGGTCCAGGGCGCCTCGCGCGTATCGGGCACGACGCCGTGGACGACATGGGTCCCGGACATGCGCTGGAACAGGTCGCCCGAGTTCGTGTACGTGGCGACGAAGAAGTTCATCGCCAGCATCAGCGCCGTGATCGTCGCCGCCGCGGTCATGACGCGCACCGGGTTCAGGTGCCGGCGGATCGAGTACAGGATGACGGGGGTCACGGCCGCCAGCGCGATGAACACACCGCGGGTCACCGTGGTGAACATGGTGTAGACGTTCAAGAGCCCGAACAGCGTGAACAGGACGCGCTGCGTGTTCGAGCGGGCGCGGACCCAGCGGAAGATGGTGAACAGGAAGAACAGGCCGCAATACTCGCTCAGCAGCTCGAAGTCGCGGAAGCTCGCGCCCACGCGCACGTCGCGCGTGTTGAACTCGTTGCCGTAGGTGCTGGTGAAGTCGAGCAGGCCGGGGATCAGCACCTTCCCGGCGTGGTGGGCCTCCCACATCGCGATCAGGAACACGCCCAGCGCCGTGACCATCTGCGCGAGGTGGAACCGCTGCAGGTCCCGCTGCGTGCGCACGCTGTTGACGATCATGTAGTACATGAGCACGCAGCCCAGGAACAGCTCGAAGTTCTGCAGCGCGCGCTCGAGCGCGAACGCGTCGCGCACGTTGTAGAAGGACAGGATGTACCAGAGGATGAGGGCGAAGATCGGCAGGTTGATCGGGCTCGAGCGTGCCGGCGGGCTCATGCGCAGCGACAGCCGGAGCAGCCAGATCGTGAAGATCATGAGGATGAAGGCGAGGTTCGTGTTGCCGAACACCGTGCCCTTGGGGTAGGGGAGCACGAACACGAGCACGTTGACCGCCGCGACCATGCTCAGGCGCCAGGCGACGCCGAACACGAGCAGCACGACCGCGACCGGGATGACGCGCTTGTTCGGCGTCCAGTACTGGAACCCGAGCATCACCCCGGTCGCCACCAGCGCCACGAACCCGAACACGCGATTGAAGAGATCGCGGGTGTCGTCGAAGGCGCGACGCCTGCCGGGCGCGCTCATCAGGCCCATCGCGGGCCTCGCCAGTCGTGGTGGTGGATCGGGGTCATGGTGTGTCCTGCGCGCCGGCCAGTGGAATCAGCCCCGGGATCGCCGGCACGCGCTCGTTGAGCGCCATCCGGCGTGCCACGTCGGGCAGCGCATAGATGGGGATGCCCGCCCGCCGGGCCTGCTCGCGCGCGGGGGGATCGTACGAGCGCGCGTACTGGAGCTCGTGGGGCGGCTCAGGGAACAAATGGTACACCATCGACGTCATGTTCCCCGCTGCGATCAGGAAGCGCGCGGGTCGGGACGGCCACCAGCGCTCGAGCGCCTCCGCCACCTCCTGCATGCGCTCGCGCTTGGCGTGGTCGCGCAGCAGCGGCCCGCGCAGCGGCTCGACGACCACGGTCTCGCGGCTCAGGGCGAACCGCCACGACGGGGCGCTCGCCGTGGCCGGCGTGAGGCCCTTCTTCGGCGGCTCCACGTCGATGCCGAACAGGAACGGCGACAGCAGGAACGCCGCGCACATGGCCCGGAACCGCGCCGGGGTGGTGACCGCGGCCAGCCCCAGCATCAGGAACGGCACGGTGGGGAGCAGGTAGCCCTCGTCGTGCGGCAGCCGCAGGTAGAAGGCAGCCTCGAGCGCGACCAGGAGCGCCATCGCCCAGCCGGTCGCAGCGTCCACGCCCGCGGCGCGCGCAGAGGCGCGGCGCTGCCAGGCGAGCGACACGAGCACCAGCCCCACCGCGGCACAGCCCACGACGCCCGCGAGCAGGATCGTGGCCTGCCCGCCGATCAGCGGCCAGGGCACGCCGGGATCGCCACCGGTGAGCATGCCGGTCGCGAAGCGGATGGCCGAGGATTGCCCGCCGCGGATCTCGGAGTAGGAGAACATCAGCCAGCCGTAGCGCGCGAACACCGGCGCGTAGCACGCCACCGTGATCGCCGCGGCCACGCCCGCGAGCGCGAGCACGCGCCGGGCACTGCCCGCGACGCCGCCGGACGAG
>DATLUU010000236.1:0-2011 GCA_035577885.1 Verrucomicrobiia bacterium | reverse complement strand
CGCGCGCTCCAGCTCCGCCAGGCGATGCGCGACAGCGCCGACGCCGTGCGCCGGCTGTCGAGGCTCCGCAGCATGCGCATGCACGAGCACCCGCGCTCGGCCCCCGACGACCGGAAGCCGGACGAGAACGCCGACAAGAACTGACGACTGCCGCACCGCGAGGTACCCGCCGCCGCCCGACTCCCCATCGGGCGGCGGTTCCTCGTTTGCGCGCCGCGTAGAGCCCCGACCCACCGTTCAGCCGACCGGGCGAGTGTCCGCTTGTGGGACGCGGCATCCCACGCCCGGACGCGATCCCCGCGTGGCGCGCCGTTGGCGCGCGACGTTGGTGAGTGCTGCCAACGACTTGCGTCGTCGCCTGCACTGGCCCGGTTCTTCCAGTAAAGCCCGCCGTTGGTCTTCCGAAGCACACGCCGGTCCGTCCGCCGAGTGGCAGCTCGCGGTGCGGACCGGCGCGTCGCCTTGTCAACGCTCGTCCGTTTCGCTGCAACGCAGGACCCGCCCCGGAGCCTCCAAGCCCGCAAATGGACATACCGCGCGTCAAGAAGCCGAGCCGCACCAAGCCCATGATCATCACCGCCGCGATCCTCGTGGTGGTGGGGACCGTGGGCCTGGCGCAGCTGCGGCCGGCAGCCCCCACGGTGGAGCGCGGCACGCTGTGGATCGACACCGTGAAGCGCGGCGAGATGCTGCGCCAGGTGCGTGGCAACGGCACGCTCGTGCCCGAGGACCTGCGCGTGGTCTCGGCGCTCACCGCCGGCCGCGTCGACCGGGTGCTCGTGCGCCCGGGCGCCATGTGCGACGTCAACACCGTGCTGCTCGAGATGAGCAATCCGGACGTGCAGCTCCAGTCGCTCGACGCCGAGCGCCAGGTGAAGCTCGCGGAAGCCGACCTCGCCAGCCTCAGGGCCTCGCTCGAGTCACAGCGCCTCGCCGCCATGTCCACGGTGGGGCAGGCGCGGCGTGACGCGAACGAGGCCGACCGCCTGCTCAAGGTGGCGCAGCGGCTCGAGGGCGACAGCCTGACCTCGAGCATGGAGGTCGACCGCGCCAAGGACAACCTCACCGAGGCGAAGGAGCGCTTCGACAGCGAGACGAACCGGCTGAACCTGCTCACCGAATCGCTCAAGGCGCAGCTCGAGCTCCGCCAGGCCGAGGTCGAGCGCCTGCGCGCGATCGCGCACTTCCAGGTCGAGCGCGTCAACTCGATGACCGTGCGCGCGGGGCAGAAGGGCGTGCTGCAGTCGCTGTCGCTCGAGGCCGGCCAGTGGGTCAACCCCGGCCAGGAGCTGGCGCGCGTGGCGGGGCAGGAGAAGCTGAAGGCCGTGGTGCGCGTGCCCGAGACGCAGGCGCGCGACCTCACGACCGGCTTGAAGGCCGAGGTCGACACCCGCAACGGCATCGTCGCGGGCTACGTCTCGCGCACCGACCCCGGAGCCACGAATGGCTCGGTCACGGTGGACATCACGCTCACCGGCGAGCTGCCGCGCGGCGCGCGCCCCGACCTCTCGGTGGACGCCACGATCGAGCTCGAGCGGCTGCCCGACGTGATCTACGTCGGCCGCCCCGCGGACGGTTCGAGCGAGGCGACGGTGGGGCTGTTCGTGCTCGACGCCGACGGCCACTACGCGCACCGCGTGCAGGTCGAGCTGGGACGCGGCTCGGTCAACGCCATCGAGGTGCGCAAGGGATTGAAACCCGGCGACCTGGTCATCATGTCCGAGATGGGACGTTGGGATGCCGTGGATCGCGTGAAGCTCCAGTAACCATCACCCGCTCCCCGTGGGAGGAAGCATGTCCGTGACGACGAACGATCGGGCGGCGACGGCCACCGCCAGGCAGGAAGGAACCGGGCGCCCGTTGCTCCGGTTGGAGGACGTGAAGAAGGTCTTCTACACGGACGAGGTGGAGACGCACGCGCTCTCGGGCATCCACATGGAGATCCAGCGCGGCGAGTACGTGTCGATCTCGGGTCCCTCGGGCTGCGGCAAGTCGACGCTGCTCTCGATCC
>DATLUU010000235.1:0-8700 GCA_035577885.1 Verrucomicrobiia bacterium | reverse complement strand
ACCCGCGCCTCAACGTCGCGCTCGCGCAACTCCATGACCGGACCCTCGTCGATCAACCAATAACCGTCGTAGAAACTGCCCTGGTCAACCACACACACGACATCGTTCACAAACTCGAACTCAAACCGCGCCTAGTCGAGCTCACCCTTCACCCGCGCGTAGAGCGCCTTCGCCTTGTCCAGCTCGGAGGGCGAGTCGAGGCCGGCGCTGACGATGGCCTGCACGCGGGCGAGTCCCTTCTCCGCCGACTCGGTCTCGACCTCGAGCGCCTTGACGTGCTCGGCGGCGGCCTGCTGCTTGTGCCGCGCGATCCCCTGGTAGATGCGCAGCTGCTCCTTCGCCGAAGCGTTCGCGCTCTGGGCCGACTGGAGCTCCACGCGCGCCAGCTCGAGGTCGTGCCGGCGCTCCTCCAGGTCGCGGCCCTGGTCCTGGTCCAGGAGCGTGAACAGCGGCTGGCCGGCGGCGACGATCTGGCCCTGCTGCACGTTCATCGACTCGACGGAGCCGATGCCCTGTGCGACCACGGTCTCGGTGGGGCGCACCACGACCGCGTTCTCGATGTCCATGCGGAACAGCGTCTGGTAGCCGGTGAGCAGGGCGTAGCCCGCGACCAGCGGGCCGATCGCGAAGTAGAGCGCCGCGGTGAGACGGCTGCGCTTCTTCATCGCCTCCTGCGCCAGGGGATCGGCGCCGGCGAGCGGCGCCCGCCCCCAATGCGCGATCGAGGTCGGGCTGTCCATGTGGACGATCGTCTCGCTCACCGACGTCATCTCGCCGCTCGACACGCCGGCCACGAAGTGGCGCAGGAGCTCGGTCTCGCGCTGCCCCAGCTCCTGGAACTCGGCCGAGATCGAGCGCTGGTCCACGTCGAATGCGCACACCTTCACCTGCGCTTCGAACCCGATCTCGAATCCCTGGAAGTTCACGTAGAAGCGGATCGGTCGTCGCTCGCCGATGCGCGGCTCACCCTCGAAGCCGGTGACGCGGAAGCCACCGACGCTCCAGTCCTTCGTGGCGTAGGGACGGCCGTCGATCTCCACCCGGGCAGGCGCGGTCACGCGCTGGTGCCGCCGCGCGGAGGCGCGGTCGTAGCGCACGGTCACGGAACTCATGGGTCCTCCCAGCGCGGATGTCGTCCTGATGCCGTGCGGCTCGAAGATTGGATGTGGCGACGAGAAACCAGACTCTCGCGATCCCGCGGCCGGATCGTGTGTATTTCGAGGTCAGGGCGGGCCGTCGGGAGGGACCCGTACGGCCTGTACTGGCGACGCGGGAAAAGGTCTCGCCGTGCTGCGACATGTGTGCGGGATGGGCCTGAACCCGATCCCGCGCCGCGACCATTCGATGGCTTATCCGGCAAACGGCCGATGTGCCCGGGGTTCGATCCTCCGGCCGAGGTCCGCTGAATACCTGCTTATATGTATGCGGAACTGATTGGCATTCTCGGCGACCAGGTGACGGGGGGTCAAGGGCGATTCGAGTGGGGACGCGTGTCGCCGGGTTCGTCTATCCGTCGGCTCACACGCGATTCGGGGGCTGGTATATGAGCCGCTATGTTCCCTCGGAAAAATGTCATGGGAATCTCCACTCTTCGAGTGAAATCTAAGCCCGATGCGCTAACCTGTGCGAACGCAGGGCCGCGCGGATCCCATCGTGGATCTCATCCTCAGGCAACGTTGTCCGGGAAGCCTCGCGCATGAATGCCAAACGCGCAGTGCTCATCATGCTTCTGCTGCTCGTCTCTTGCGGCAAGTCCAGCAAGAACCCGACCGCGCCCCCGGCCGACCCTGCGGCCGTGGTGGTGTCGATGAACCCGAGCGACCATCCGGACTTCCTCTGCGATGGCGTCGCCGACGACATCGAGATCAACCTCGCGATCCAGAGCGCCGACTCCGCGAGCAATTGGACCGTGCTGCTCAAGCCGGGTACTTACCATGTGCAGCACGGGATCATCGTCACCTCGAGGGTCACGCTGCGCGGCTCGGGACCCAACACCGTGATCCGGCTCGACGACAACGCGCCCGGCATGCAGGCCGCCGCCGGGATCGTCCGCATCAAGGACGACACGCAGAGAGGTGTCCTCAAGCGCGTCCATCACGTCACCGTCGAGGACCTCGTCGTGGATGGAAACCGCGCGTACCAGGCGCCGGGGACCGGCGAGAAGAAGTTCGGGCTCTACGCGGAAGGCGACTTCCTGACCTTTCGCCGCCTGATCGCCAGGGACTGCGCCGGCTACGGCTTCGACCCGCACGAGCATCCGGACTCGATCGCGAGCACCAACGTGCTCATCGAGGATTGCGAATCGTCCGGGAACGCGGCCGATGGATTCGTGCTCGACCACGTGATGAACGCAACGGTTCGCCGGAGCTACGCGCACGACAACGACCGCCATGGGTTCAACCTGGTCACGAAGACCAATGCGGTGACGCTCTCCGACAACCGCGCGCTGCGAAACGGCGCCACGGGGCTCATGGCGCAAAACGGGACGCACGACGTCGTCATCCAGTCCTGCGAGCTGGGGGAGAACGCACTCCAGGGGATGTCCCTCCGAGACGCCGACGGCTGCTCGCTGCTGGGGAACACGTTCCGCGCCAACCGGCGGAGCGGCCTGCTGCTTCGGCTCTCCGACCACACCACGGTCTCCGGGAACAGCTTCGCCGAGAGCGACACGGGCTCCATCGGGCGCTCGGTGGTGACGCTGGACAGCGCGTTCGTGAACCTGCTCTCGGCCAACACCGTTTCCAGCACGAAGGCGAGGGAGGGCGTGCTCGAGGCGGGGACGTCGGATTACAATCAGGTCATGAACAACGTCTTCAGCGGACCCACCCAACCCGTGGTGCTGATCGGGCCGCACTCCACGCAGAGCGGCAACCAGATCCACGTGCCTTGAGCTGCCCGCACCGGCCGTGACCGGGGCCGGATCCGGGCCGCTCGCCGCCGCCCCCCGGCGCCGGCGACCTGCTCCGACGCGGCCAATCCGCCGCCGGGCGCCGTACCCCCCGGTTCAGCCGCGCCCGAAGTGGGGCATCGCGCCCGGGCCGGCATCCCGGACAAGCGCTTGCGTGACATGACGTTCAGCCCCTTTGCGAACCCCCGGCGCGCGGGCACGGCGGCTGCTACTGTGGGCGAGGGAAGTACTCCGCCTTGCCCGGTCCGGGCACCGAACGCCCGGAACAGGAGGTCCTCCCATGTCGATCCGAAACCGCGCACTTCCCGCGATCCTGGCGATCGCGCTGGGCCTCGGCTTCTCGAGTCCGGCGCTCTCGCAGTTGCCGCCGCCGCCGGATCCTTCGCGGCTCCAGGACGCGATCGACGTCACGGATCGCCGCATCCAGCAGGCGCAGGAGCTGCTCTCGGGCGCGCCGAACCAGGCGGCACAAGCCGAGGTCGACCAGGCGGTGACGCTCCAGGCGATGGCAAAGGAGGCCTACGCGCAGTCTCGTTTCGCCGCCGCGGGGCGCGCCACGTTCGACGCCCGGCTGCACGCCGACCGCGCCATCGCCATCCTCCGCGGGCTGCCGGATCCGGGACGGGTGCGCGACCAGCTCGATCGCACGCGCGAGATCCTCGATCGCGCCCGCGACCGGCTGGCGCACTGCGACAACTCGGCGGCGCGCGAGCTGCTGCGCATCGCCATCGACATGCAGGGGCGTGCGGAGGCCTCGTTCGGCGAGACGCGCTACCTGGCGGCGCTCCAGCTCACGATGAGCGCCCGCGAGCGGGCGCTGCGCGCGCTGCAGCTCTGCAATGCCGGCGAGTCGCTGGACGAGACCGTGGCGAGCGCTCTCCAGCGCACGGACGACCTGCTCTCGCGCGTCCACGAGCGCGTGGACCCGAGCGATCACGAGCGGGCACGCCAGCTGCTGGGGAACGCCGACAACCAGCAGGGGCGCGCGAAGACCGAGGCGCAGGCCGGTCATTCGGGGGTGGCGCTCCGCTTCACCCGCATGGCGCGCGATCAGGCTCAGCGCGCCGAGCGGCTCGTGACGGGGCAGGCCCGCCGCTGAGCTCCCGCGCGCAGGCCGCCGCGTCGCACTCGAACCGCGTCCGGGTGTCCATCCTCCCGGGCGCGGTTCTCCTACTCGGCCTGGCGCTGGTCCCACCGGCGAGCGCACAGCAGGCGGACACGAGCTTCGTCCGCTGGGAGGCGGGGGCGGCCTCGGACGTCACGAACGAGCAGTTCTACGAAGCCACGTACGACGACACCACGCTCACCGGGCGCAAGCTGGCAAGCTCGCCCGAGGTGCGCGCCGCGGCCGTGGCCGCGCTCGAGACCGCCGCCCGCATCGCCGGTGGCGCGCGGCTCTGGTTCCGCGAAGAGGGCACGTACGGCGACAAGCTCAAGCGCAGCTACACGCGATTCGACCTGAGCGGCACGCCGCGGCGCGGCATGCGACTGTCGCTCGCGCCCCAGCTCGACCTCCGCCACGACCGTTCGTTCGGCGACGACCGCCGCGAGCTCGAGTTCCTGCCGGAAGGCCGCATGCGCGTCACCTCGCTCGCGCGCTCGGACGTGGTCGATCTGCTCGTGGGCGGCGACTGGTTCCGCACGGAGGGTGCGACCGAGCTGGTGACGCTCGACCGCAACGCGGGCCGCGCCTGGCTCCGCTGGTCGCACGCGCCGCTCACCTCGCGCTGGGACAGCGAGCTCGGCTACGGCGCCGACCTGCGCGCGTTCCCGGATTCGACGAACCGCGATCACCTGGAGCAGCACGGCGCGGTGACGCTCCGCGGCACGCTGCCGCGCGCCGGCTCGGTCACGCTCGACACCCAGGTCGACCGCCGCACGCCCATCTACGACACGCCGTCGACGCGCGATCACTTCTGGAGCGGGCACGGCGACGGCACGGTGTTCGTGCCGCTCCACGAGCGGCTCACCGCCGAGCTGTGGCTCATGGCCGACGGCTACCGCTACGACCACCCCGACTCGAGCGTCTACTTCGACTACACGCTGCTCTCGGTCCAGCCGTCACTCCACTGGACGCTCGCGCGCGACTGGGGCCTGCGGCTCGGCCCGCGCTTCGAGGACCTGCTCGCGCCCGAAGTGCCCGCCGAGCGCTACCGGCAGGTGGAGCTGGTCGTCGAGGCCGAGCGCCTGCACCTGGGCGACTGGCTGTCGCTGTCGCCGTCGGCCGGATGGCGGCAATACGAACGCTCGTCGTCGACGCTGTCGCTCGCCGAGCCCGACCTGCATTCCTCCTACCTGTTCGTGGAGGGCGAGGCGTTCGGCGACTTCGGTCTCCCCGGCCGCGTGCGCCTGCGCTTCTCGGGCTCCGCCCGCTACGAGAGCCACGAGGACCCCTCGCAGGACGCCAACAGCCTCTACGGCTCGATCGACATCCGCCGCGCCTTCTAGCCTGCTCCCTGCGCTCCCCGCGCGCCTGTGGCATGCTCGGCCACTGACCCGGAGATCCGCATGCCGACCCGCCGCCGCGCCGTCCTGATCGCGTTGCTGTGCATCGCCGTGGGCGCGGTCATGCTCAACCTGGTGATCGGCATCCGCAGGCCGATGCACGTGGCGATCGGGCCGCGCGTGCTGGTGTTCGACGTGCCGAGCGAGGTGGACGAGGGCCCGCCGCCGCCCACGCTCACGTTCGACCTGTTGCGGCGCGAGCGGCCGACGTTCCACGAGCTGCTGTTCGCGATGCGCAATGCCGCCGAGGATCGCTCGGTGACCGCCGTGGTGCTGCACGTGGACGGCCTCGCCTGGGGCTGGGCGCGCGTGCACGAGATGACCGCGGCCGTGCGTGCCGTGCGCGAGTCCGGCAAGCACGTGTACGCGAGCCTCGATGGCGGCGGCGAGAAGGAGTACCTGCTCGCATCATCCGCGGGGCTCGTCGCCATGCCGCCCGTGTCCACGCTCCAGCTCGACGGCTTGAGCGCCTCCGCCATGTTCCTGCGCGGCACCTACGACAAGCTCGGGATCAAGCCCAACTTCGCGCACGTCGGGCGCTACAAGTCGGCGGTAGAGCAGTACACCCGGGATTCGCTGTCGCCGGACGGGCGGCGCGCCCTGGAGGACCTGCTCGACGACGAGTACACGCTGCTCGTGGACTCGCTCGCGAGCGCGCGCCGGCTGACGCCCGACGACATGCGACGGCTGATCGACGACGGCCCCTTCACCGCACGCGCCGCGCACGAGCGCGGGCTCGTCGACACGCTGCTCGCACGCGCCGACCTCGACTCGCTGGCGACGCATGCGGACGGCACGCGCCGACCGACAGCGTCGTTCACGCGCTACGCCGAGGAGGGCGGCGAGGTCACGGGCGAGCACATCGCGCTCGTGGTCGCCGAGGGCGAGATCGTGGACGGGAAGAGTGCCGAGGGGCCGTTCGGCGGCCGTTCGGTGGGCGATCGCACGCTGGTGGAAGCGCTGCGCGAGATCCGCGGCCGTCGCAGCATCCGCGCCGTGGTCGTGCGCATCGACAGCCCCGGCGGCTCGGGGAACGCGTCCGACGCGGTCTGGCAGGAGCTGCGTCGCCTGCGCCGCGACAAGCCGGTCATCGTCAGCATGGGCGACGTGGCTGCCTCGGGCGGGTACTACATCGCCTGCGCCGCGGACGCGATCGTCGCCGACCCGGCCACGATCACGGGCTCGATCGGCGTCTTCGGCGGCAAGCTCAACGTGCTCGGGCTCTACCGCAAGCTGGGCTTGAACGTCGAGACCCTGTCGCGCGGCCGTCACGCCGCGATGTGGTCGCCGTTCAAGGATTTCGATCCCGAGGAGGAGGCGCTCTACCAGAAGAGCCTCGACCAGTTCTACGACGTGTTCCTCGCGCGCGTGGCCGAGGGCCGCAAGATGTCCGCGAGCGACGTGGACTCGGTGGGGCAGGGGCGCGTGTGGTCGGGCCTCGCCGCCCTGAAGCGCGGGCTCGTGGACCGCTTCGGCGGGCTTCACGAGGCGGTGGAGGTGGCGCGAGCACGGGCGCACATCGACGCCAACGCCGACATCGTGATCGACGTCTACCCGCGGCCGCGGAAGACGTTCTTCCAGCGCTGGCTGAGCGGCGTGTTCGACGAGCCCGACCGGGACGACACGCGCTTCCCCGGGATGCTGCTCGCCCGTCACTGGCTGCAGCGCATGAGCGACCGGGCCGGCGAGGTCATGGCGCTGATGCCGTACTCGATCCAGATCGAGTAGCGGCGCATCCCCAAACCGGAAGCGCGCCCCGCGTGAGCGAGGCGCGCTTCAGTCGTTTCAGCGGACCGCGAGAGCTACTTCGCCGCGGCCTTGAACGTCTTGATGTAGGCGATCAGGTTCTCGATCATGTCCGGCTTGATCTGGCCCGTCTTGCCCCACGCGACCATGCCGTCCTTGGGCTTGCCATTGGTGATGCAATCGCGCAAGTAGGCGTCCGTGCGCGTGGCATCCCACGTCTTCTTGAGCGTCCAGTTGGCGGTCGGGTTACCCGTCACCTTGAAGCCGCCCGTGCCATCCTTCTTGTGGCAGGCGACGCAGGTGACGTCGAACTTGGCCTTTCCGAGCTTGGCATCACCCGCGGCGGGCTTGGTGGACGTGGCGGGGGTGGCGGCGGCCGGCTTGGCCGGGGTGGTTCCGGCGGCCAGGGCGGTGCCGAGCACCGCGGCGGATGCGGCGAAAACGACGAGCGCCATGGAAACGGCGCGAAGGGGATCGCGAAGCGACATCTTGAGGGACTCCTTGGAGATTGTGGGCGTGGCACCGATCGAGGAGAGCGGCTCCCGGTGCTTCCAAACCGAACGAAATTAGGGTCGGCAGCCGGCGTGGTCAACTCCACGCGATGAACGCGAGTTGACGAACGCTTCGCATCGCCCGACGCGCGCGGCATCGCCGGGCGAAAGGCCGCGGGGATCGGCCCTTCGCTCGTGAAGAGATGCACCCGGCGTGCCGGCGCTCCGGCTTCCCGCGCGCGGGCAGAGCGCGTGCGACGCACAACCCTTGACCGGTCTGGAACATGGGTGCTAGCGTCATTCATTACTTCAGGTTACGCCGGGCCGCGTGACCACATTCCGCGACCCGACACCGAGCACCCCGCAGCCCACGTCCTTGGGAGGTGCAGCGTGAAGGAGTTCGCTACCGGCCACATCCGCAACGTTGCGTTGGTGGCCCACCACGGGGTGGGCAAGACCACGCTCGCGGAGGCCATGCTGTTCCAGGCGAAGGCGACGACGCGCATCGGCCGCATCGCCGACGGCTCGACGATGCTGGATCACAGCCCGGAGGAGATCTCCCGGCAGATGACGATCGACCTGGGATTGGCGCAGTTCGAGTTCCAGGGCCACAAGATCAACCTCCTCGACACGCCCGGCTACGCCGACTTCGTGGGCGACGTCTACAGCGCGCTCCGGGTCGCCGATTCCGCCATCCTCGTCCTGCGCGCCGCGACCGGCGTGGAGGTGGGCACCGAGGTGGTGTGGGAGGTCTTGAAGCAGGAGAAGACGCCGCTGCTGGTGGTCGTGAACATGATGGACAAAGAGCACGCGAACTTCGACGCGGCGGTGAAGAGCTGCCACGACCGCCTCGGGTTGAACGCCGTGCCCGTGCAGCTGCCGATCGGCGAGGCGGAGAAGTTCCACGGCGTCGTGGACCTGATCGAGAACAAGGCCTTCACGTTCTCCGGCAAGGGCGCCGACGAGAAGAGCAGCGAGGTGCCGATCCCCGCCGAGCTGAAGGACAGGGTGGCGAAGGCGCGCGCCACGTTGCTCGAGGAGGCGGCCACC
>DATLUU010000234.1:0-2374 GCA_035577885.1 Verrucomicrobiia bacterium | reverse complement strand
GCCTACGCCGAGGAGTTGGACGTGTTCCTCCGGCTCAACACCAATACCAGCGCTCGTCATCGCCGCGAGTTCATGGACCAGCGTCTCGAGGAGACGCAGCGGGCCCTCGCCTCGGCGGAGGATTCGTTGCGTGACTACCAGACCCTGTCGCGCCTTCCCCTGCTCGGGGCCGAGTCGCAGGCGTCGAGCGCGGCGGCGGAGCTTCTGGCGCAAAAGGTGCAGCGCGAGATCGAGCTGGGAACGCTCCAACGTGTGAGCACGGGAGGGAACCCTCGCGTGGAGCAGTTGCGCGAGGAAGTGAGCCAGATCGACCGGCAGCTCAGACGCATCCCGCCCGCCACGACCGAGATCGCGCGGCTGATGCGGAACGCCAAGATCCAGGAGCAGATCCTGCTCGTGCTCACCGAGGAGCGCGAGCGCGCGCGGTTGCTCGAGCTCAAGACGATGGGCTCGGTCGAGGTGGTGGACCACGCCGAGCCACCGCTCCACAAGAGCCAGCCGCATCGCACACTCATCGTGATCGGCGCGTTCGGGCTCGCCGTGCTCGCCGGATTCACACTGCAGCGGCTGCGCGAGCCGGCCGACGCGGGATGAGCGTCCCATCGGCGGCGGTGAGCCTGCGGCGTTGGGTCGCCGCCCCGGGCTGGCCGGACGCCGCCCTTGCGGCGATCGTCCTTCTGGTCACCGCGGGGCTCGCGCTCGCGCCGTTGCCGACGCTGCTGGCGTTGCTCTCGGCCGGCGCCGTCTGGGCGCTCCTGCGCTGGCCGTTCGCGATCCCCGCCCTGCTCATCGTGCTCATGGGCAACGTGAAGGTGAACGCCTACCTCGGGTTCTTCACCCTCTTCCCCGAATACCTGCTGCTCGCCGTGTCGAGCTCGATCGCGCTGCTGTCGTGGTGGGCGCGGCCCGCGTGGCCGCCGGAGCGCCGCGCCACGGTGCTGATCCTCCTCTGGGCGTTCACGGGGCTCCTGTCGCTGCCGAACGCGCTCTCTGGCGCCAGGGTGCTCGCCCGCGTCGTGCTGGACCTCGTCTCGCTGGTCACGTTCCTCACCATGGTCGTGACGCTGCGCTCGCGGGGCGACCTGCGTCGCGCGGTCACGCTGTGGGAGGTCGTGGCCACGCTGTACGCCGCGTTCGGCATCGTGCAGATGATCGGCCTCGTCGCGGGATTCGACACCAGCCTGCACTTCCTCAAGGGCATCTCGAACCCGGACATCTACCAGGGCGTGGGCGCACCGGTCCGCCGGCGAATCGGCGACGTGTTCCGCGCCAACTCGATGTTCAATGACCCGAACATCCTCGGCGGGTTCCTGGCCGCGGCGATGAGCGCGATGCTTGCGCTGCGATTCCACCATGCCGAGACCGGGCGGCGCCGGCGCGCGAGGGCCGAGACGTTCGCGCTCGCGGTGATGGCGGTGTGCATGCTGCTCACGCAGTCGCGCAGCGGCGTGCTCGCGCTGCTCGCCGGTGCGGGCGTCGTGTTCGCGCACCGGCCGGGACTCCTGCGCCGGTCCGGACTGTGGATCGGGGTCGCGGCCACGGTCGCCGCCACGGTCGTGGTGGCGATCCTGGTGCAGATCGACCCGACGCTTCTCATGTCGCGTTTCGCGGGGTCGGCGGACACGAGCGATTACTCGAACCGGCAGCATCTGGACGTGTTCGTCTACGGGCTCGAGCTCCTCAAGCGCTTCCCCTTGTTTGGTGCCGGCCTCGGGAACTTCGGGCTCTACTATGGCCCTGAGCGCGACCCGTTCTTCACCAAGATGATGACGCATTGCGCGCCGCTCACCTACTTCGCGGAATCCGGGATCCCTGGAGGGGTGGCGTTCTGCGCGGTGTGGTGGCACGTCACGCGCCGGGTCGCGGGCACACGGCCGGCGGACACGGATGCCGAGGGACGAGCGCTGCGCGTCGCGCTCCTGGCCGCCGTCGTGGCGGTGCTCGTGGCGAATCTCTTCTACGACTACATCCTGCGCACGTTCGTCTGGGTGCTCGCGGCGCTGGCCGTGAGCGTGGCGCGCCACCACGACGCCGGACCCCTCGAGCACCCCGCATGAGGCTTGCCTACGACCTGCGCTATGCGGTCGACCACTTCCCGGGCATCGGCACACACGCGTGGGCACTGGGCCGGGCGCTCATCGACCGCGGACACTTCGAGCGCATCGCCCTCCTATGGGATCCCCGGGCGCGGAACACGCGGTTCCCGGTCGCCTCGTTGCGCGCGGAGCCACGGGTGAGCTTGCACGAGGTCACGGTGCCGGCGCTGTCGTGGCGCACGGCGCACGCCACGGGTCGCTGGCTGGAACGCTCGGACGTGGACGTCTACCTCAGCCCATTCTGGCTCTGCCCGCAGGGAACGCGGGTGCCGTGCGTG
>DATLUU010000233.1:0-3858 GCA_035577885.1 Verrucomicrobiia bacterium | reverse complement strand
CGAGCGTCGCCTGGCCGGCGAGCGGCAGCCCCTCGGGCACGAGGCGGGAGAGGAGCGGCAGCCCCGCGGCCGCGGCGATCACGCCGACCGCCCCGCCCGCGACCGCGAGCCCGAGGCTCTCCGTGACCAGCTGGCGCACCAGGCGCTCGCGGCCGGCGCCGAGCGCCGAGCGCACGGCCAGCTCGTGTCCGCGGTAGAGCCCGCGGGCCAGGAACAGGCTCGCCAGGTTCGCGCACGCCAGCACCAGGATGCAGAGCGCGGCACCGCAGAGCGCGAGCACCAGGAGCCGCGAGCCACCTCCCACCTCTTCGCGGATCGCGACGACGCGGACGCGCAGGTCCTTGTTCGTGGCCGGGTACTGTCGCTCGAGCTGTGCGCTCACCCGGTCCATGTCCAGCCGTGCGCGCGCGATCGACACGCGAGGACGGAGCCGGGCGACGACCTCCAGATAGGTGTCGTCGCGTTCTTCGAAGTTCTCCGGCCGGAGCGCGAGCGGCGCCCACGCCTCGATCGTCGAATGCGGGTAGCGGAACGACGCCGGCATCACCCCAAGCACGGTGTACGGCACGCCGTTCAGGCGCACGGCGCGCCCGATCACGGCCGGGTCGGCGCCGAACTGCGAGCGCCAGAGCCCGTCGCTCAGCACGATCGACGCCTCGTCCACGGCGTCGGCGGAGAACACCCGGCCGCGTACCGGGCGCACGCCGAGGACGCCGAACAGCTCCGGCGTCGCGAGCGCGAGCTGCACCTCGCGAGGCTCGCCCATGCCGACCAGGTTCGCGGGGCGGGTCGTGGTCGCGGCGAGCCCCGAGAACGAGGACGACAGCGTTCCCCAGTCGCGCATGTTGGCGGGGGAGCACTCGTTCCGGCTGTAAGCGGGCGTGGACTGCCAGAGCTTGACGATCCTCCCCGGGTCGCGGAACGGCAACGGCCGTACGAGGACGAAGTCGGCGAGCGAGAACACCGCGGTGTTGGCCCCGACGCCGAGCGCCACCACCAGGATCGCGGTGAGCGCGAAGCCCGGCGTGTGGCGGAGCGAGCGCACGGCGACGCGCAGGTCCTGCCGCAGGATGTCGATATGGACCGCGATGGCGTTCGGGAGCACGTCGGCGGCGGCCGCGAGCGCGTTCCGGAGCGGCGCCGCGGGCCCGGTGGTGAGCGCCGCGCGCTCGGCGTGGACGCGGCACAGCTCCTCGCCGTACTCGGCGCGGAAGCCCTCGGGATAGAGCCACAGCAGCCAGCGATAGAAGCGCATCACGCCGGCTCGGGGCCGGGGGTGAGGCCGCGCGCGCGGGCCAGGCGCACGAGCTGCGCCAGCCGGCGCATCTCCGCCCGCGCCACGGCGGTGCCGAACGGCGTCAGCCGGTAATAGCGACGGCGCTCGTCGTCACCCAGCGAGCGCCGGCGGGTGACCTCGGCGATCAGCCCCTGCTCGACCATGCGCGCGATCGAGCGATAGAGCGTGCCGGCGCCGAGCTTCAACTCGCCGCCCGTGCGTTGCTCGACGTCCTGGAGGATGGCGTAGCCGTGGCGCTCCACGTCCGCGAGCGCCAGCAGGATGTGAAACGTGGCGGGTGGCAGCGGCAGCAGGCTCTCGGGCAGCTCGCGATCGGTTCCCATGGCCTTACTATAGCCACACTGGCTATATCCGTCCAGTAGCGAGTGACGCGGGGGCGGCCGGGGCGTAGAGTCCGGGGTTCGCGAAGGCCTTCCCGGGAGCGCGCAGCGCGCCCCTGGACCCGCCCAACCGGAGGTCAGCCCCCCATGCGAACCCGATCCGTCCTCGCGGCCGCGCTGCTCCTGTGCCTGATGCCCGCCCCAAGACCCGCGCGCGCCGACGAGGGCATGTGGACGTTCGACAACCCGCCGGCCGAGAAGTTGCAGGAGGAATACGGCTTCACGCCCTCGCACGAGTGGCTGGACCATGTCGAGCACGCGTGCGTGAACTTCGGCGGCGGCTCCGGCGCCTTCGTGTCCCCGGACGGCCTCGTCATCACCAACCACCACGTGGCGCTGAACCAGCTGCAGAAGATGTCGACGGCGGCGCACGACTACCAGCACGACGGCTTCTTCGCCAAGACCCACGCCGAGGAGATGCCGTGCCCGGATCTCGAGCTCAAGGTGCTGTGGTCCACGGAGAACGTGACCGCGGCGGTGAACGCGGCGATCGACCCCAGGGCGGCGGTCCCGGCGCAGAACGCGCAGCGGAAGGCGGCGCTGGCGAAGCTCGAGCAGGAGGCGACGCAGAAGTCGGGCCTGAAGACCGAGACCGTGGAGCTCTACCAGGGCGGCGAGTACTGGCTCTACGGGTACAAGACCTACAAGGACGTGCGGCTCGTGTGCGCGCCCGAGGAGCAGATCGCGTTCTTCGGCGGCGACCCCGATAACTTCACGTTCCCGCGCTACAACCTCGACTTTGCGTTCTTCCGTGTCTACGAGAACGGCCAGCCGTTGCATCCGCAGGATTTAATTTCCTGGAGCCCCGACGGCAGCAAGGAGGGGGATCTGGTGTTCGTGGCTGGACATCCGGGGCGCACCAATCGCCGCCGCACGATCGCCCAGTACGAGTACGAGCGTGACCTGGAGCGCCCGCTGCGGATCCGGCTCCAGGAGCAGCGCGTGGCCACGCTGCGCGCCTACGCGGCCCAGGGCCCCGAGGCCGCCCGCCAGGCGAGCACCGGCCTTCGCAGCCTCGAGAACAACCTGAAGCGCGAGCGCGGCTTCCTCGAGCTGCTCTCGGACCCCGCGTTCATCGCCGAGAAGCGTGCCGCCGAGCAGAAGCTGCGCGCCCGCGTGGCTGCCGACCCGAAGCTCGCGACCGGCTCCGGTGGGGCGTGGGACAAGATCGCAGCCGCGGAGAAGGTGCAGCGCACGCGGGGCCGCGCGCGGCAGTATCACGACATGACGCGCATGTCGCGGCTCCTGGACATCGGGAACGGGCTCGTGCGCCTCACCGCCGAGCTGGAGAAGCCGAACGAGCAGCGCTTCAAGGAATACCGCGACGCGAACCTGCCATCGCAGCGGTTCCAGCTCCTGTCGCCGGCTCCCATCTACCCGGCGTTGGAGGAGGCGGTGATCGCGGCGAGGCTTGAGACCTGCCTCGACTCCCTTGGCGCCCAGGACGCCTGGGTCAAGGCTGCGCTCGACGGGAAGTCGCCGAAGGACGTGGCGCACGAGCTGGCCCAGAGCCAGTTGGGCGACGTCGCCGGGCGCAAGCGCCTGCTCGAGGGCGGGCGCGCAGCCGTGGAGGCGTCGACCGACCCGGTGATCGCGTTCGCCCGGCGCACCGACGCCGCCTACCGCGAGGAGCGGAAGTGGTACGAGGACAACGTCGAGAGCGTGGAAGCACTCGAGGGCACGAAGATCGCCAAGGCGGTGTTCGCGCTGAATGGCCGTGACACCTATCCCGACGCCACCGGGACGCTGCGGCTCTCCTACGGCAAGACCGCCGGCTACGAGGAGCTGGGCACGCGCGTGCCGTGGCAGACCCGCTTCTATGGCCTCTACGACCGCGCGCGCTCGTTCGGCATGAAGTCGCCGTACGACCTGCCGCAGAAGATCACCGGGGTGGAGAAGACGTTCGATCTCACGACGCCGTTCGATTTCGCGAGCACGAACGACATCATCGGGGGCAACTCGGGGAGCCCGGTGCTGGACCGCGACGGGCGCTACGTGGGGCTCGTGTTCGACGGCAACATCCAGAGCTTCGCCTGGGAGTTCGGCTACACCGACAAGCAGGCCCGCTGTGTCTCAGTCGACTCGCGCGCCATCATCGAATCGCTCCGCCACATCTATGGCATGACCGCGCTGGCCGACGAGATCATCGCGACGCCGAAGTGAACGGGAACAGCTGAGCCC
>DATLUU010000232.1:0-2453 GCA_035577885.1 Verrucomicrobiia bacterium | reverse complement strand
TCCACGACCGGGCGGCCGAACTGCAGGTTCGACACCATCGTGCCCTGGAACAGGTCACCGCCGTCGATCAGGACCGTGCCCTCGGGGTTCGCGGCGCGCTCGCGTGCGATCGCCGCCGCGAGCGCGGCGCTGGTGCCGATGGGCCGCTGCGAGCGCCGCTCGCGCGCGCCGCCGAGGATGGCGCCGTGGAAGTCGGTGGTCTCGAGCACGCGGATCGTCGGGAAGCGCAGGTTCGAGAGCATGCCGAGCCATTGCGCGCGCGTGAGCGGATCCCGCGGGTTCTGAGCGCCGGCGCCGGTGACGCCGGCGAAGAGCGAGCGCCGGAACGAGGGATCGGCCTTGGTCGAGGCGAGCGCGTAGTGCGCGTAGCGCGCGGCGCGCTCGCACCAGTCGAGCGCGACGCCCACCGTTGCGTTCTTGCCGGCCGCGGAACTCGCGGACGAGCCGAGCGAGCCCAGCACGCCCTTGCCGAACGCGCGCTCGAGCCACTGGGTCAGGTCCTCGCCTCGCGCGGGTCTGCCCGCCCCCAGCTGCTGCACCTGGTCCCTGGTCGCGACTCCCAGGCGCACGAGCCGATCGATGAGCGGCCGCTCGGGAGCCCCCGCGTAGTCGGGGAGCACGGTCCACGACGCGTCGTCCTCCGCCGCCAGCGTCTTCTTGTCGCGCGCCCAGCGCACGAGCAGCTGCGTCATCGGCTGGTCGACCTGCGACAGGCGCTTCGCCCGGCGGAGCGTCACGTAGTCGCCGCCGCCCGCCAGCCGATACGAGTTCGCCACCACCTTGAGCCGCTGGTTCGGGTCCAGCGGCTTCCCCTTCCAGCGCAGGTTGACGATGCGCGCGCCTTCGGGCTTGGAGAGGTCGATCCCGTACTCGACGCCGAACGCGCCGTCGAACTGGAAGCCGGGCACGTCAGGCTTCAGCACCGGCGTCGTGCCGTCGTAGGCGTAGCTGTTGAGCATCGAGGCGGCGTGCTCGAGTGTCGCCTTCAAGTCGGCGCCGCTCAGCTCGACGACGCCCAGCGAGTTCCCGTACGGGTAGAGCCGCATCAGGTCGCGCCGGCGCACGGGGCCCGCGGGGATCACCTGCGCGGGATCGAACAGCGCCGCGAGCGACACATCCGCGTTCGAGGTCTCGAGCTGGCACCGATGGATCAGCCGCCACAGCGGGTTGTCGCCGAAGCGGCCGAGCGGCGCGGTCAAGGGCTGGGGCGCGTCGGCCACGATCTGGTCGAGCAGCACGTGGGTCGCCTCGGCGTAGGGCGCGACCAGCGCGTGCAGCGTGGGGTCGCTCGCCACCGTGTCGGTGATCATGGCGACGCTCGCGGTGATGCCCGCGAGCTTCCAGTCGGTGAGGCTCGTCGGGCGCGTGAACGACAGCTCCACGTCGCCCAGCGCCTCGCCGGTCTTCCCCGCCTGCGTCACGAGCGCACCGCCGATCTTCGCCGACTGCACCACCTGGTGCGTGTGGCCGAGGATCACCACGTCCAGCCCCTGCACCTCGTAGGCGAGCCGGTAGCCCAGGTTCTCGTTCGGAACCTCGGCGATGCGCGGCTTCGCCTCGCCGCCGCGGGCGAACGGATCGCGCTCGAGCCCCGAGTGGACCAGCGCGATCACCACGTCGCAGCGCTCGGCGCCGCGCAGGCGCGGGATCTCGCGCCGCGCCACCTCGATCGGGTCCAGGAACCGGAGCCCGGTGTAGAGCGACGAATCCATCATCGCCGGGATCGCCGGCGTGGTGAGCCCGAGCACACCGATGCGCACGCCGTAGAACTCGCGCACGATCGAGCTGCCATAGGCCGGGTTGCCGGTGCGCGCGTCGACGACGTTCGCGGCGAGGAACGGGAACTTCGCCCGCGCGACCGCGGAGTCGAGCGTGCCGCGCCCGGCGTCGAACTCGTGGTTGCCGATCGCCATGGCGTCGTAGCGCAGGGCGTTCATGGCGGCGATCACCGGCTCGGGATCGCGCCGCGGGCTCTCGCGCCAGGCGGCCACGAGCGCGCTCCCGAACAGCGCGTCGCCCGCATCCAGCAGCAGCGTCGGCACGCTGTCGGCGCGCGCGGCATGGATCAGCGAGGCGACCTTCTCGAGCCCGCGTGCCGCGGGCCTGTCGGCCCAGTCGTCCCAGGCCGAGAGCGCGCCGTGGAGGTCGGTCGTGTGCAGCACGCGCACGGTGAGCTTCTGCTCGTCCGCGGCGACGGCGTGGGTGCACGTCAAGACCAGCAGCGACGCGGCGGCAAGGCAGATGATCGGGACGCGCAATGCGATTCCTCCCCAAGCGTGGCGGCCGAGCCGCTCAAGGTAATGCAGCGCGCGCGGCGGCGGAAGCGCTGCGGAGGCCGGCGCGAGGTGCGCCCGCGGCCGCGCCTCACTATCATCGGCGGCGACCGCGATCCGCGACTCCTGATCAGAGGACCCATGCCCGAGACCATCCGCTGCCCCGGCTGCGGCGCCGAG
>DATLUU010000231.1:0-4671 GCA_035577885.1 Verrucomicrobiia bacterium | reverse complement strand
CCGCCCGGCGCGCGCGCGTTCGGCATCGCGCGGCTCAAGTACGGCGGCGGCGGCGACTGGTACGGCGACCAGACCTCGCTCCGGAACCTCCTCACCGGCCTGCGCGAGCGCACGAACATCCCGGTCGCGGGCGACGACGCGGCGACCGTGGAGCCGGGAACGGCGGCCCTCTACCAGTTCCCGTTCGTGTTCGCGGCCGGTCACGGGAACATCAAGTTCACCGACGCCGAGGCATCGAACTTGCGACGCTGGCTGGTGGCGGGCGGCTTCCTCTGGGTGGACGACGACTTCGGCATCTCCCCCTCGTTCCGCCGCGAGATGAAGAAGCTCTTCCCCGACGCCGAGCTGGTCGAGTTGCCGTTCGACCACCCGGTGTTCCACCAGGTCTACGAGTTCCCGGGCGGGCTGCCCAAGATCCACGAGCACGACGGCGGCCCCGCGCGGGCCTACGGCATTGTTCGCGATGGAAGGCTATGTGTATTCTTTTCATTCGATTGCGACCTCGGGGATGGCCTCGAGGACGAGGAGGTGCACCACGATCCTCCGGAGAAGCGTGAGGCGGCGTTGAAGATGTCGATCAACATCGTCCAATACGCGCTCACCCACTGACCCGCCGGGCCCGCACACCACCCTTCCCATGACCTCACGCCCGCCGAACCCGCTCGAGCCCCAGCTCTCCGCCGCCCACGCGCGCGTGCGCCGGGCGCTGATCGCGCGCCATGCCCTGCGCGCGACCGCGGCCTCGCTGGTGCTGCTCGTGGCCTGCGCCACCGCCGGGCTGGCGCTGCCGCGCGAGCCGTTCACCGCCGGCGTGCGCCTGCTGCTCTTCGTCCTCGGCAGCGCCCTGGCGCTCGTCGCCGCCTCGATCGCGATGTGGCGCGAGACCCCGCGCTGGCACGCCTGGCTCGAGTCGCTGGAGGGGTACTTCCCGGACCTGCGCTCGCTGCTCCGGAACGCGGTCGATCTCGAGCACAGGCCCGCGGGCGCAGCACACACCTCGGGTGACCTCGCGGACGCGGTCCGCGACGAGGCCGCCCGACGGCTCGCGGGAGCGCCGCTGCGCGAGACCGTGCCCGCCCTGCGCGCGCGCGTGCCGCTGCTCGCGGCCGGCGCGGCGACGCTGGCGCTGCTCGCGGCGACGCTGCTCTCGCCGGCGCCGATGCGCGCCGCGTGGGCGACGATGTGGGATCCCGCGAGTGCCGCGCCGCCGCTGACGCTCGTCGTCGATCCCGGGAACGTCACCGTGGTGCCGGGCGCTGCCCTCGCGGTGCGCGCCCGCGTCGAGGGCACGGGGCAGCCGCCGCGGCTCGTCGGCAGCGGGCCTTCACCCCCACCGGTCCTGGAGTCGGTGGAAGGCGGCGGCCACCGCTGGCGCTTCGACCTGCCGCCGGTGACCCGCGCGCGCGACTACGCGGTGCGCGTGGCCACGCTCGCGAGCCCCGTCTACCACATCTCGCTCGAGGGCTCGCCGCGCGCGGTGAGCTTCTCGAGCGCGATCACGTCGCCGGCTTACGCGCGCCTGCCGGTGCAGGCGGTGAGCGGCACGCGCGGCGACCTGTCCGCGCTCGCGGGCTCGCGCGCGGCCGTGGAAGCGACGTTCGACCGCGACCTCGAGTCGCTCTCGGCGTCGGTGGACGGCGGCGCGCCCATGACCTGGAGCGCGGTGACGCCGCGGCGCTGGCACGGCACGATCGCCTTGAACGGCGACGGCACGTGGCAGCTGCACGCGCGCGCGGCGACCGGCGAGGCGGCGTTTCGCTACCGGCTCTCGGTGATCCCCGATGCGCCGCCCGTGCTCACCGTGGCGACACCGGGGGGCGACCTGGACCTGCCCGCCGGCCAGCTCGTGCCCTACGACGCCATCATCGAGGACGATCTCGGCGTCTCCGAGCTCAAGCTCGAGTGGCGGAAGGCCGCGTCCGATCCGTGGCGCGAGGAGTCGCTCGCGCGCTTCACCGACGAGCCGCGCGAAGCGCGCGCGGCCGCGCGCTGGGACGCGTCCCCGCTCGCGCTCCTCCCGGGCGAGAGCGGCGTGTTCCGCTTCGTCGCCTACGACAACGCGCGGCCCGGCCCGCGCGGCAAGGCGACCAGCATCGAGTTCCGGCTCCGCTTCCCCACGCTCACGGACCTCTACGCCTCGATCGAGGACCGCCAGGAGAACGTCTCCAAGGCGCTCGAGAAGGCGGCGGAGCAGACGCGCGAGGTGCAGAAGTCGCTCGACAAGCTCCAGCGCCAGCCGCTGACCCAGAGCCGGCAGGGGCCGTCGTTCGAGCGCACCGAGGAGATGAAGAAGGCCGCCGAGCGCCAGCAGGCGGTGAGCGAGCAGGTGAACGAGGCCGCGAACGACATGCGCGAGAGCCTCGAGCAGGCGGCCGAGCGCCAGGCGTTCCAGGAGCAGCTGCAGAAGAAGCTCAAGGAGATGAGCGAGATCCTGAAGGACATCCAGAGCCAGGAGTTCAAGGATGCCCTGAAGCGCATGCAGGAGGCGCTGCAGAAGATGGACCGGCGCGCCATGGAGGAGACGCTGCCGCAGCTCCAGGAGCAGAACAAGGACATGCTGCAGCAGATCGAGCGCAGCATGGAGCTCCTGAAGCAGCTCCGCGAGGAGGAGCGCCTGGAAGCGCTCGCCCGCCGCGCCGACGACCTGAAGTCGCGGCAGGACGAGCTGAACCAGAAGCACGGCGAGATGGCGGAGGACCAGCAGAAGCGTGACGGCGAGCAGAAGTCCGGCAGCGATCCCAAGTCCGATTCGCAGCCCAAGTCCGGCGACCCGTCGCGCGACGCGCTCACCCAGCAGCAGCAGCACGCGGCCGAGGACACCCGGCAGTTGTCGAAAGACGCGCGCGAGGCGTCCAAGTCGACGGACCACGAAGACGCGAAGCAGCGGCTCGAGGAGGCGGCGCAGGAGCTGGAGCAGCACGCCTCGGAGCAGCAGGAGGAGGCCGGCCGCGAGAGCGAGAGCGGCGACTCGAAGAGCGCCCAGTCCTCGGGGCAGAAGGCGAGCGAGAGCCTGTCCAAGGCGTCGAGCTCGATGCGCTCGAGCGCGCAGCAGCAGCAGCAGGAGCAGGACGCCCGCAACCTCGCCGCGGTGCGGCGCGCCTCGCAGGACCTGGTGGCGCTGTCGCAGGCGGCGCAGCAGAACTCGGAAGGCCGCCAGCAGGCGCCGAACGAGACCGCGGACGCGCAGACCGACCTCGCCGAGGGCGTGGCGCGCGTGGCGGATTCGCTGAGCACGCTGTCGCAGCAGACGCCGTTCATGTCCAACAAGATCGCCACCGCGCTCGGCCGCGCCATGCAGGGGCTGCAGCAGTCGGGCCGCGAGATGGCGCAGGGCGGCCAGGAGCGCGGCCAGCGGAGCGGGAAGAGCGCCTCGGCGTCGCTCAACGAGGCGGTGAAGGAGCTGCGCTCGACCGAGCAGTCCATGTGCCAGCAGCCCGGACAGGGCACGGGCGGCAAGACCGCGACCCAGCGCCTGGGCGAGGTGGGCAAGCAGCAGGCGCAGCTCAACAAGCAATCGCGTGAGATCGCGCGCAAGATGTCGCAGCAGATGGCGATGACGCAGGGCGACCCGGCGGAGATGCGACGCCTCGCCGACGAGCAGCGCCGGATCCGCGAGCAGCTGAACGAGGTGCGCCGCGACGACGAGGCGAAGAAGAGCCTCCTCGGCCGCCTCGACGAGGCGCAGAAGCAGATGGAGGAGGTCGAGGAGAGCATCCGCCAGGGCGACATCGGCGACGACATCGAGCAGAAGCAGACGCAGATCCTGTCGCGGCTCCTCGATGCCCAGCGCTCGATCCACCGGCGCGACTTCGACCCCGAGCGCGAGGCGCGCCGCGGCGAGGACATCGCGCGCCCCTCGCCGACCGCGCTCAACAAGGACCTGTTCCGCGAGAACGACCGGCTGCGCCAGGACCTCTTGAAAGCCGACGCCGACCGCGTGCCATCGCAGTACCGCACGCTGATCGAGGCCTACCTCCGCGCGTTGAACGGATCGCCGAAGTGATGCGGGCGCGCGCGCGTGCCGCCCGGACCGCGAACGGGCTCGTCGGCGCGTGCGCCGCGTGGCTCCTGATCGGTGTCTCGGTAGGCACCGCGTTCGCGCAGACGGCGACTCCATCGCAGCGTCCGGCACAGCCGTTCCCGCCCGACATGATCCAGGTGCTCACGCCGTCGAAGAACGTGCACTCGCAGCGCGCGGTCGAGCCGCTGCCGCCTGCGGTCGCGGTTCGCCTCCAGCGCGCCGTGGACCTGCGCGCGGCCGGGCTCCCCGAGCGCGCGCGCGACACGCTGCAGGTGCTCCTGCGCGAGCGGCCGCACCACCCGTCGATCGTGACCGAGTTGGGCCGCACCGAGATCGCGCGGCGCGACTGGCCGGCGGTGGAGAAGCTGGGGACCGCCGAGCGCTCCGCGGCGCGCGACTCCTCCCTCCTCGGCGAGGAGCTGGCGACCGCGTACGAGCGCCTGGGCAAGGCGCGCGACGCGATCAGGGTGGCGGTCGAGGCGTGGACCGTGAACCCGGTCGATGGGCCGTGGGCCTCGGGCGTGGTGTTCCGCCTCGCCCCCGCCGATGCGCGCACCGCGCTGGCGCTGATGGAGGCGTCCTCGACGCCGCGGCCGTGGCGCACGGACCTGACCATGGGCTACGCGCGGCTCCTCGCCGTGAGCGGCAGG
>DATLUU010000230.1:0-2511 GCA_035577885.1 Verrucomicrobiia bacterium | reverse complement strand
CCATCCTCGAACCACTCCTCGATCCGCCCCCAGAGCCCGGCCACGGTCACGTCGGTGGCCGCCACGCGGCAGGCGCGCTCGACCCACGACGTTTCCACCTCGACGTCGGCGTCCACGAACAGCACCCAGGCGCCGCCGCACGCCTCGAACCCGGCGTTGCGCGGCGCGTGGGTGCTGTTCGTGGACGCCGACGTCGAGGTCGAGCCCGCATGGGTCGAGCGCGCCTGCCGCGTCGCCGCCACCGACGTGACCGTGGCCGGGCTCTGGGGACGGATCGAGGAGTGGTTCGAGGACGGCGCCCGCGTGCGCTCCGGCGGCCGCGACCTCTACCGCGTCGGCGACGGCGACGCCGAGACGGACTACACCGCCACGCTGTCGTTCTATCGCCGCGACGCGCTCACCCACGTCGGCGGCTACGAGTCGCGCCTCCAGTCCGAGGAGGACTTCGAGCTGGGCCTGAGGCTCCGCCAGGCCGGCTTCCCGCTGCGCACGCTGGCGCCGCTCGCGGCGAAGCATTGGAGCGCGCCGCGCCCGAGCTTCGCCGAGGTGGGCCGGCGCTGGCGCACGGGACTTTGCTTCGGGCCCGGCCAGGCGCTGCGCCTCTACACCGGCCGGCCCGGCTTCGGTGAGCTGGCGCGCCGCAACGCGCACTACTTCGCAACGCTCGCCCTGTGGCTCGCGGCGCCGGTGACGTTCGCTCTCGGAGGCGCACCCGCGCTCGCGGGCTGGGCGCTCGTGTGGGTGGCGCTGTTCGTGGCGATGGCGCTCCGCAAGCGCAGCCCGCGCTTGGCACTCCACTCGCTCGTCACCTGGTGGGTGATGACCGCCGGGACCGTGGTCGGCTACGTGCGGGGCGGTGTTCCCGCCCCGGCGCCGGTGCGGGAGGTGGCGTGACGCTGCACCTCGCGTGCGACAACGACATCTACCCGCCGCTCTTCGGAGCAACCCAACGGCTGTTCGGGTTGGCGCGGGGCATGGCCACGCGCCTCGATGTGCGCGCCCTGTGCGTGGTCCCCAACCGCTCGCGCGGAGCGGCAGCGGAGCGCGTGATGAACGTCGAGATCCATCGCCTGCGCTCGTGGCACACGAGCGTGGCATGGTGGCTCGAGCGCGCCGGCCTGGCGCCGTTCTTCACCGTCGAGGCGGGGCATCGCCGGCGGGCGGACGCCTACCGCGCCGTGCTCGGCGAGCCGGCCCAGGTGCTGATGTGCGACCTCGGACTCACCGGGCTCTTCGCGGGCGCGGAACGCCAGTTCCGCGTCTACCACGCGCACAACGTCGAGGCCGAGCGCTGGCACTCGGTGGCGCCCCGCGTCATGGGCCGCGAGCGCTGGGGCGTGAAGCTCGCGGAGCTCGAGCGCCGTGCGGTCGCCGAGAGCGACTGCTGCGTGGCGTGCACCGAGGCTGACGCGGCGACGCTCCGCTCGCTCCACGGCGCGCGCGACGTGATCGTGGCGGAGAACGGCTACGACGAAACCAGCATCGCGCCGTCGGACGACAACGCGCGTGCGCGTGCCCGCGCGCAACTGGGGATCCCCGAGTCGGCCTACGTCGCCGCGTTCGTGGGCGGCGACTGGGCGCCGAATCACGAGGCGCTCGCCTGGCTGGTCGAGGAGGTCATGCCCGCGCTCGCGAACGACGGCTTCGTGCTGCTGGCCGTGGGCGCGGTGGCGCAACGGTTCGCCGGCCGGAGCGAGCGCTGGCTCGTGGCGCGGCCGGCCTCGCCCGACCTGGGCGCGATCCTCGCCGCTGCCGACGCGGGCTTGAACCCGGTCACGAGCGGCGGCGGCAGCAACGTGAAGTTGCCGACGTACGTCGCCGCCGGGCTCGCGGTGCTGTCGACGCCGTTCGGCCTGCGCGGCCACACCCGGCTCACCACGGCGGTGATGAGCGTCGAGCGCGCCCGGTTCGCCGACGCATTGCGCCTGCGCCCGCGCGGCTGGGCCGCACGGGGCGAGGCTCCGCCGCCGGCGCTCGCCGACCACGCCTGGGGCGCGATCGGCGCCCGGCTCGCCGACTCGCTCGCCACGCGCGCCGCGGTGCGGGCGATCGCGAGGGTCCCCGGCGCCACGGGCGACGTCGCCTCGCGGGCCTCCTCATAACATGCGCGTCGCCATGATCGGGCAGAAGGGCATCCCGGCCACGTACGGCGGCATCGAGCGCCACGTGGACGAGATCGCGCGCCGCCTGGTCGCACGCGGCGTGCACGTCGACGTCTTCTGCCGGCTCTACTACACGCCCACGGGCACGAGCTACCACGACATCGGCCTGCTCCGGCGTCCGAGCGTGCACACGAAGCATCTGGACACGGCGACACACGTGGCGCTGTGCACCGCGGAATCCATGATGCGCCGCTACGACGTCGTCCACTTCCACGCGCTCGGACCATCGCTGTTCGCGTCGCTGCCGCGGCTCACCGGCTCGCGCACCGTGGTCACCGTGCACGGACTCGACTGGCAGCGCGAGAAGTGGGGCAAGGCGGCGTCGTGGGTGCTCCGCCACTGCGAGGGC
>DATLUU010000229.1:0-2346 GCA_035577885.1 Verrucomicrobiia bacterium | reverse complement strand
GCATTGCCGTCGGTGGTGGCGAGCCCCGGGCTGGCGGCAAGCAGGGTGACCGCGAACCATGACGCGAACGACACGGCTTTCCCCCTGGAGTCGGGTCGAGAGAGATCAGGCGCGGAGAAGCGGCCGCGGAACTTCCCGTGGCCGACGGCAAGGGTTGCAAGCGGCGCGCCATCGCGCCGCCGGCCGCACGCGGCCCGCAAGTGCCGGTGATCGCGAGCCGCATGGGGCAACGCGCGCAGGGCGGGCTCACCCAGCGCGTGCGGAGTGCAGTCCGGCGCGTTGCGCGGGTCGGGGCGCCGGCTAGAACAGCGTCGTCTGGTCGAGCCGGCCGAGCCGGCGCGCCTGGCGCTCGAACGCGAAGTAGCCCCAGCGCGCGAGCACGGCGAACACCACCGTGGTGACGCCGAGCCAGAGCAACACCTCGCGATCGGCGAAGCGCTGCATGACCCCGACCGTGCCGTGGCCGGTGAGGAAACGACGGAGCGCCTCGTACCACCACGTGAACGGCAGCCCCATCGCCAGCCAACGCACCGGGACCGGCAGGAAGTCGATGGGGAAGATCACGCCGCAGAGCAGGTACGAGGCGAGCGAAACGCCCTCGAGCGCGACCATCGCCGCGCGCGCGAGCACGAGCGACCAGCCCGCGAGCAGGAATCCCAGGAACAACGTCGAGGCGAGTCCGGCCGCGGTGGCCGCGAGCAGCGGCAGCCACTGGACCAGCGCCCAGTCCCAGCGCACGCCGAGCAGGAACCAGCCTACGAGCAGCGTGGCGAGCACGCTCACCGTGGCGAGCGCGTACTTCACCAGCGAGCGGCCGGCGAGGTAGGTGAACATGCCCACCGGCGAGGCGTAGACGTACTTGAGCGTCTCGTACTGCTCGCGCTCGTCGAACACCGCCCAGCCCATGCCCACGAGCACCTGGTTCACGTAGCTGTGGAACGCGTTGGCGACGAAGAATCCGGTGAACGCCGCGGCGGCTCCTGCCCCCGGCCCCGCTCCGCCGGCGTGCGCGCGCACCGCGCTGTACATGGCGGCGAGGATCAGCGCCGTGGCGAGCGGGCGCGCGAGCACGTAGATCGCGAACAGCACCGGGTCCGCCCAGTTGCCCTCCACCTGCCAGCCGAGCCAGGCCGCGGTGCGTGCGCGCCGGAGCGAGCCCCGGAACCCCGACAGCGTCACTGCCATCGCTGGGTGAGCCTTCCCTCGCGCTTGGCGAGCGCTTCGAGATACGCCATCGCGCGGCCGGCGAGGAACAGGAACAGCACGCCGAAGCCCGCGAGCGCGAGACACTCCTGCCCGAGCGGCAACAAGCCCTGAGCGGCGGGCCCGAGCAGCACCTGGCGGAGCGCGTCGGTGCCGAGCGTGAGCGGGAGGACGCCGGCCGCGGTCGCGCCCAGCGCGCCCAGCGTGCGCACCGGGAAATAGAGCCCGGAAAGGAAGTAGACCGGCTCCTGCAGCGCGTTCGCGGTGTGCCAGGCCTCGCGGCCGTAGAGCAGGAACAGGCTCGAGAGCGTCATCCCCAGCGCGTAGAGCGCCACCATGGTGAGCACGAACACGCCCGCCAGCACCCACGGCGAGAACGGCGCCACCTGGACGTGGAACACCCAGAGGCCGATCGCCACGCCCACGAGCGAGCGCAGGAGCGTGGCCACGAGCCCGCCCAGCGCCATGCCGGAGAGGATGGCGAGGCGCGAGCACGGCGCGGCGAAATAGAGCGCGAGCTGGCCCTGCATCTTCTCGAAATAGAGCTGCGCGCCCATTCCCCACAGCACGTTGATCCAGTACGTCGTGAGCACGCCGCCGATCAGCGCCAGGGCCTCGTACGATCGCGGGGCCCCCAGGGCCCTGTAGAGCAGCACGAAAGCACACATGCCGAGGTTGGGGAAGATCGCGTCGGCGATCATCCACGTCGGCTCGCGCAGCGAGCCGACGATGCGTACGTACATGCGCGCGAGCATGGCGTGCGCGAACAGCCGCGCACCGGTGTGGCGCGGCCGGTGCTCGATCGCGGGCAGGGCGGCAGCGCGGCTCATCTCGGCGCCTCGCTGTCGTCGAGGCCTCGGCCGACGATGGCGATGAACGCGTCCTCGAGGCTCGTCTCGCGCGTGGAGACACCGCGCACGGACACCCCGCGCGCGTCCAGCGCGCGCAGCACGAGCGGCAGCTGTCCGCCGTCGGCGAGCCGCAGCTTCATCGTGTGCGTGCCGCGCTCCGGGTGCGGCGCGCCCCAGGTGACCGCGATGCCGTCCACGTCCGCGAGGCCCTCCGGGACGCCCAGCACCTCCAGCTCCACGTGCTGGCCGCCCTCCACGGCGCGGCGAAGCGCCGACGGCGCGTCGCAGGCGA
>DATLUU010000228.1:0-3286 GCA_035577885.1 Verrucomicrobiia bacterium | reverse complement strand
ACACGCGGCCGCGGCATCAGCAGTGGCTCGCCCGCGCTCGCCGCGGCGCACTCGAGTGCGCACGCCGGCAGCGCCAGCATCCCCAGCGCGCCCGCGGCCGCGGCGTCGACGACGCCGCTGGCGAGGATGCGGCCGGGCGTGGCGAAACGCCGGCGGTGGAGCGCGCCCGCGGGTCCCGCGCCGGGGCGCGCGAACGTCGCACCGGTCGCGTTCGCGAAGCTCTGCAGGAAGCGCAGGTCCTCGACGCCGTCGGGGCCTACGGCCTCGCGCTGCGGCGCCACCAGCACGCGCTCGCACGCGACGCGCGTCGCGCCCGTCGCCTCGAACGCGAGCGCGGCCACGGTGCCGTCGGTGTCGTCGAGCAGCACGTGGTCGGGCCGCCACTCGATGGGCGTGCCGGGCGCGGGCCAGTGGGGCCCGCCGTGCGTGCTCAACAGGAATGCGGTGAGCGGCAGGTTCACGGGCGGCTCACTCGCCGGGCTTCTTGGTGCCGGGGCCGCGCTCCGGTCCCGGCGACTTGCCCGGCGCGGGCTTGGGGCTGGCACCGGGCGCTGCGCCGCCCTCGGGCTTCGCCGGCTTGCTCTCGCTCGCGGCACCCGGCGCGCCGGCGCCCCCGGCCGGCTTTTCCCCGGAACCGCCCGCCTCCTTCCTGGCCGACTCCGTGTAGCCCTTGCTCCGGTAGTCGGTGATGTAGAAGCCGGAGCCCTTGAACAGCAGCCCCGCGCCGCCCGCCGGCACGCGCTTCGCCTCGGCGCCGCACTCGGGGCAGTGCTTCTGCGAGTCGTCCGAGATGCTGTGGAAGAGCTCGAACGTGTGCCCCTGCTCGCAACGGTAGACGTACGTGGGCATGGGGCCTCTAACTTCGCGGCAGCGGCGCGCGGGTTTCGCCGGCGAGCACGCAGGCCACCGTGGCCACGTCCACGACGTCCTCGAGCGAGCAGCCGCGCGAGAGGTCGTTCGCCTGACGTGCGAGTCCCTGCAGGATGGGGCCGAGCGCGGTGGCGCCGGCCAGGCGCTGCACCAGCTTGTAGCCGATGTTGCCGCTGTCCAGGTCGGGGAACACGAGCACGTTGGCGTGGCCGGCCACGACCGAGTCGGGCGCCTTGCGCTTTCCCACGTCGGGCACGAGCGCCGCATCGGCCTGGAGCTCGCCATCGATGTGAAGGTCGGGCCGCTGCCGGCGCGCGAGTGCCACCGCGTCCCGCACCTTGGTCACGCGCGCGTGCTCGGCGCTGCCGCGCGTCGAGAACGACAGGAACGCGACGTGCGGCACCTCCTGCGTCAGGAGCCGGTGACGGTCCGCGGCGAGGCAGCCCAGCTCGGCGAGCTGCTCGGCGCTCGGGTCCGGGAGCACGCCGCAGTCGGCGAACGTCAGCACGCGCTCGGGCTTCGAGCCCGCGGCCGGCAGTATCATCAGGAAGAAACTGCTGACGCTCTTCACGCCCGGCGCGAGCCCGATCAGCCACAGCGCTGCGCGCAGCACGTCGGCCGTGGTGCGCACCGCGCCGGCCACGAACGTGTCCGCCTCGCCCTCGCGCACGAGCAGCGCCGCCTGGAAGACGGGATCCGCCGCGTAGCGCGCGAGGTCGCTGTCGCCGAGGCGGCTGCCCCTCGCGGCGGTGAGCGCCGCGCGCGTGCGGCCGACGAGCGCGGGGTCGCGCGCGTCCACCACCTCCACGGCGCCGGGCGTGACGTCGGCCCGGCGTGCCGTGGCGCGGGCCTCGTCGGGCACGCCCACGATCCCCACCTTCGCCAGGCCCTCGCGCGCGAGCTTCGCCGCCGCGCCGACGACGCGGGGATCTCCCGCCTCCGCGAGCAGCAGCCGCCGCGGCGTCGCCGAGGCGATCTTCCGTATGCGATCGAGCGCCCGGCTCAACGCGGCCTCACCTTCGCTCGCGCCTCGCCCCGTGCCGCCGGGCGGAGTCGCTCGCGCAGCCGGCGCTCGACGAGCGGCGGCACCAGCCCGGTCACGCGCCCGCCGTGGCGCACGACCTCCTTCACCAGCGTGGAGTTCAGGTACGTGAACTCCTGGCTCGGCATCAGGAACGCGATCTCCACGCCCGGGGCCAGGCGCCGGTTCATGAGCGCCATCTGGAACTCGAACTCGAAATCGCTCACCGCGCGCAGGCCGCGGATGATCGCCTGCGCGCCGATCCGGCGCGCACACTCGACGAGCAGCCCGGTGAAATGGATCACCGAGGCGCCCTTGAGCCCCTGGATCGAGGCCTCGATCATCTCCACGCGCTCCTCGGGCGTGAACAGCGCCGTCTTGGCCGAGTTGTGCGCCACCGCGATGACGACGCGATCGAAGATCGCCGCCGCGCGACGCGCGAGGTCGAGGTGGCCGTTCGTGAACGGGTCGAAGCTGCCGGGAAAGAGCGCGACGCGCGGCCTGCTCATGAGCCCTCCGGTTGTCCACCGTCGGCGGGGCGCGGCGGGACCGCCGCGTCGCCGACCCGGTACACGTGCACCACGGTTTCGCCGTAGCGCCGGTCGCGCTCGCGCGCGAGCACGCCGGCCGCCGCGGGCACCTCGTCCTTGGAGTGCGTCTCCAGCACCACGCGCGCCCCGGTCTTCAAGACCCCGGGGCGCGAGAGCCGCGCCAGCAGCGCGCGCGCGTCCTCGCCGCCGTAGGGCGGGTCGGCGAACACCACGTCGGCCCCGGCGAGCGCGCCTTCGAGGCGCGAGAGCCCGCCCGGCAGCCGGAGCGGCCAGAGCCGCACGCGCGACAGCAACCCCAGCTCCTCCAGGTTCCGGTGCGCCGCGTCGCGGGCGTGGCGGTCGGCGTCGACCAGGTCGGCCCATGCGGCGCCCCGGGACAGCGCCTCGATCGCCAGCGCGCCGCTCCCGGAGTAGAGGTCCACGACCCGCGCGCCGTCGAGCGGTCCGAGCGCCATGAACAGCGCCTCGCGCACGCGATCCGACGTTGGCCGCGTACGCGAGCCGTGGGGCGCGTGGAGCCGTCTGCCCCCGAGTTCACCCGCGATCACGCGCATCGTCCGAGGAAAATGGCGGAGCGAGCGAGCCGGTGTCAAAGAAGGGCCGCGGGCGTCTTTAGGAGCGCGGTCAGGGAAGCTCGACGGTCTCCGTGCCCGCAGGTGCCGTGATGCGGAACGCCGCCGCTCCGCGCGCCGGCGTGAACTTCCAGCCCGAAAGTCTATAGACGAGGTGCCCGCCCGCGCCGTCGTCCAGTTCGAGCCGCTCCGGGAGCCCGCCCGCGCCGAGGCTCACGTCGGCACTGTCCGCGTCCGACGTGGGCGTCGCCACCACCAGGAGACGGTAGCGC
>DATLUU010000227.1:0-4873 GCA_035577885.1 Verrucomicrobiia bacterium | reverse complement strand
GGTGTCAGTGGCGGCGGGGTGCGCGGGGTATTAGATTGCCCGTGGACCAACGGGCTCCGGGCCGCCGCCACACGACCAGGCGGCCGAGGAGGTCGTAACCCCGTGAGACGGGTGATGATACCCGCGCACGCGGCGATGCGCACCCGGAGCAGCCCCGAATCCCATGTCCTGGCTCAAGCGCGAACGCACCGGCATCAAGCAGGCGACGAAGCCCGACCGCGCCGAGATGCCCGAGGGCCTGTGGACCAAGTGCGACAGCTGCGGCGAGGCGCTGTTCCAGACGGTGCTCGAGGAGAACCTGTGGACGTGCCCGAACTGCGGCCACCACTTCCGGGTCTCGGCGCGCACGTACGTGGGCTACCTCGCCGACCCCGACTCGTTCGTCGAGCGCCATGCGAACCTGGTCGCCGGCGACCCGCTCGAGTTCCGCGACGCCAAGCTGCCCTATCCCGAGCGACTGGCCGCGGCACAGCGTGACACGGGCGAGAAGGACGCCGCCATCAGCGGCGTGGCCACGATCGGCGGCGTGCCGGTGACCGTGGCGCTCATGAACTTCTTCTTCATGGGCGGCAGCATGGGCTCGGTCGTGGGCGAGAAGGTGGCGCGCACGATCGAGGACGCGATGAAGGAGCGGCGCGCCGTGGTGGTGGTGTCCGCGACCGGCGGCGCACGCATGCAGGAGGGCATCCTGTCGCTGATGCAGATGGCCAAGACCAGCGTGCTGCTGGCGCAGCTCCGGGAGGCGCGGCTGCCCTTCGTGTCGATCCTCACCGATCCCAGCACCGCGGGCGTGCTGGCTTCGTATGCCTCGCTGGGCGACGTCATCGTCGCCGAGCCCAAGGCGCTCGTGGGCTTCGCCGGCGCGCGCGTGATCCGGCAGACGATCGGCGAGGACCTGCCGCCCGGCTTCCAGCGGGCCGAGTTCGTGCTCGAGAAGGGCTTCGTCGACCGCATCATCCACCGCAAGCAGATGCGCGACGAGGTCGGGCAGCTGTTACGGTTCTTCTGGCACTCCACCCGCGGCTTCGCTCCCGCGGGCGGGAAGTCGCCGCACACTTACGACCCGAACGCTCCCCGTTCGGCCTGAGCGACTCGAAGACTCCTTCGTGACGCAGGACCTGCAGCGCCGGCTCGAGAGCCTGTGGGGGCTCGAGCGGCGCCACCTCAAGCTCGGACTGGACGGCACGCGCGCGCTGCTCGCGGGCCTCGGGAACCCCGAGACGCGCTTCGCCGCGGTGCACGTGGCGGGCACGAACGGCAAGGGCAGCGTGTGCGCGCTGGTCGAGCGCGTGCTGCGCGCCGCGGGCCAGCGCACCGGGCTCTACACGTCGCCGCACCTCGTGGACTTCCGCGAGCGCATCCGCGTCGACGGCCGCTGGGGCGACGAGGGCGAGATGGAGGCTGGCCTCGATCGCATCGCGGCGCTGCCGGGTGCCGGCGAGTGCACGTTCTTCGAGGTCGCCACGGCGCTGGCGTTCGACTTCTTCGCGCGCCACGACGTCGCCTGGGCGGTCGTCGAGGTCGGCCTCGGTGGCCGGCTCGACACCACGAACGTGCTGCACCCCAGGGTGTGCGCGCTCACCTCGATCGGCCTCGACCACGCCGAGATGCTGGGCGACACGCACGCAGCGATCGCGTTCGAGAAGGCGGGCATCTTGAAGCCAGGCGTGCCGGCGGTGACCGGCGTTGAGCACGACGTCGCCGCGTCGGTGATCGCCCGGCGCGCGGCCGAGGTGGGCGCGATGCTGACGCACGCCCGCGACGTGGCGGAGGTGACGGTGCTCCAGCAGGGCGAGTGGGGCACGCGGCTCGAGGTCGAGTGCGCACCGTGGGGACGCTTCCAGCTGCAGATGGCGCTGCTCGGCGGTCACCAGCGCGAGAACGCGCGCACGGCACTCGCCGTGCTCTCCGAGCTGGCGAGGCAGGGCGTCTCGATCGGCCTGCCGGGACTGCGCGAGGGCTTCGCGCGCACGCGCTGGCCGGGCCGCCTCGAGCGTTGTCCCGGCGAGCCGCGCCTGTGGTGGGACGGGGCGCACAACGTCGACGGCATGCGCCGGCTGTGCCTGGCGTGGGCCGACGACCTGAAGCTCCCACCCCCGGCCGCGATCGTGTTCGCCGCCGGTCGCGACAAGGACGTGCGCGCGATGCTGACGCGGCTCCGCTCGCTGGCGCCGGCCGCGGTGCTCTACGTCACGCGCACCGCGAACGAGCGCGCGCTCGGGGCCGAGGACCTGGCGGCGCTCGCGCGCGACACCGGCTGGAGCGTGCAGGCGTCGCCCGACGTGGAGTCGGCGATCGCGGCGGCGCTGGCAGGCGCCGGGAGTGGCCGCGTACTGCTCTGCGGGTCGCTGTTCGCGGTGGGCGAGGCGATGCGGGCGTGGGGCGGCGCGCCGGGAGAGCAGGTGTGAGGCGCGCGTGGGTGCTGGCCGCTGCCGCGCTGTCGCTCGCGTCCGCAACCGGGTCGCTCGCGGCGCAGGTGGCGGTGCCGGCTCGCGACACGAGCGCGACCGTGGCCCGGCCCGATACCTCGGCGAAGCGCGCGGACACCACGGCGGCGGCCACCCGCGACACGGCCGCGACCGACACCACCGCGATCGTCACCGCGAAGCACGATTCGACGGTGGTCATCACCACGCGGGCGACGCCGGCGAAGAAGGGCGCCAAGGCGGCGCCGGAGCCGCCCTACAAGATCGAGGCCGACCACATGACCGGCGGCCGTGGCCCGACCGGCGACGTGCTGTTCCTCGAGAAGGTGACGATCACGCGCACGCGCACGCGGCTCCAGTCCGACCGCGGCCGCTACGAGCGCGCCACCGGCATGGTCTTCCTCGAGGGCAACGTCAAGCTGCGCGACTCGTCGACCACGGCCACGTGTGACGAGGCGCAGTTCTCCGAGCACGAGGACCGCCTCGACCTGCGCGGCAACGTCGTCGTCACCGACCGCGACGCCACGCTGAAAGCCCCGCAGGGCTGGTACGACCGCAAGAACGGCATCGCCCAGCTCACCGGCGGTGTGCGGGGCCAGGAGAAGAAGCAGCGGCTCGTGGCCGACGAGGCGTTCTACCAGCGCGACTCGATGATCGTGAAGGCGCGCGGACACGTCATCGGCAACGACGACGAGAACAAGATCCAGCTCGAGGCGAAGTCCGTGGACTTCGACCGGCGCAACAAGATCGCCATCGCCACCGGCGAGCCCCTCATGCGCGCCACGGACGACGACGGCAAGCAGACCATCATGCGCGCGCGGCTCCTCAAGGTGAACTCCGAGACCAAGATCGCCGAGGCGATCGACTCGGTGCGGGTGGAGCGCGACACGCTCCAGGCGAGCGCGCGCTATGCGCGCTTCGACGACAACACCGGGCGCGGCGTGCTGGTCGGGAACCCGAAGGCGTGGGACAACGAGACGCAGGTCACCGGGGACACGCTCGAGACCATCGCCGTCAAGCGCAAGCTCGAGCGCGTCGTCGTGCGCGGCTCCGCCGTCCTCGACTACAAGGGAGCGCGCGACACGAACAAGGGCGAGACCAGCCGGCTCACGGGCTCGCAGGTGGACATGTTCGTGGGCGAGTCGACGATCGACAGCCTCGTCGCCACCGGGAAGGCGCACAACGAGTACACGGCTGCGCCCCAGAAGGGGAAGACCGCGGAGAACAACGTCACCCGGGGCGACACGATCTTCGTCTACTTCAAGGACAAGAAGATCGACCGCGCCCGCGTGCAGGGCGGCGCCACCGGGACCTACCGGGCACCGGTGGCGGTGAGCGACACCACGGCGCAGCGGCTCGAGCGCGTCGACTACGACAGCCGCCGCATCGAGTTCGTGATCCCGAAGAACACGATCGTCCTCGACGGTGACGCGCACCTGAGCTATCGCGACCTCGAGCTGCACTCGCGCCGCGTCGAGTTCGACAGCCAGAAGAACACGCTGGTCGCCGAGGGCAAGCCGCAGATCGTGGAGAAGGGGGAGGAGCTGAACGGCCAGCTCATGACCTACGACCTCGACCGCAAGGTGGGCACGGTCTATCAGGCCACGACCGAGTACGAGCGCGGTCTCTACCACGGCAAGGAGATCCGCAAGGCCACCGACAACGAGCTGGACGTGCTGGGCGGCGCCTACAGCACCTGCGACCTGGACGCGCCGCACTATCACTTCGCCTCCCACTACATGAAGATCTACCTCAAGGACAAGATGGTGGCGAAGCCGCTCATCTTCTACGTGCGCAACGTGCCCATCCTGGCGCTGCCGTTCTGGGTGTTCCCGATCAAGCCCGGCCGGCACTCCGGGTTCCTGTTCCCGCAGGTCGAGTTCGGCTTCAACACCACCACCGGCCAGTTCATCCGCAACGGTGGCTACTACTGGGCGCCGAACGACTACTTCGACATCACCGGGGCCGGCGATTACTACCAGGGCACCGCGACCACGCCCGCCGGCTGGGCGGCGCGCGGCGAGCTGAACTACAAGCTGCTCTACGAGTTCGACGGGCACATGGAAGGCCGCCTGGACCGCAGCACCGACGTGCTGGGAGGGCAGCGCGAGAACTACCAGTTCTACGGCACGCACCAGCAGACGCTGGGCGAGCGCACGCGCATCTCGGCCCAGGGCAACTTCGTCTCGAGCCGCGAGTACAACCAGAGCGCGTTCTCGAACCAGGGCATCAACGACCGGCTGAACCGCTTCCTCACCTCGAGCGTCCAGCTCTCGCACTACGCGGACTGGATCTCGCTCAACGCCGTCCTCGACCGCCGGCAGGACCTGGACGCGACACAGTCGATCGAAGACCCCGACGGTCGGGGGCCGCTGCGCGGGCCGGCGGTGGGCACGCAGGCGTCGCTCCCGAGCCTCACCGTGACCTATCCCTCGCTCTCCGCGTCG
>DATLUU010000226.1:0-4408 GCA_035577885.1 Verrucomicrobiia bacterium | reverse complement strand
GGTTCGTGCGCAGGGGGTCCGGAACGTCCGCGTTGGGCCCCGAGTGGGGCGACCGGCTCCGCTTCAGCCTGGCGGATTCCGGGGAGCTGGCGCTCGTCGTCGTCGCCCTGGACGCCGACGTGGGCGTCGATGTCGAGCGCGTACGTGCGCATCGGGACTGGGCGGAGATCGCGCGTGGGTACTTTTCCGCGGCCGAGCGCGAACAACTCCAGTCGCTTCCGAACCATCGTCGCGCGGTGGCCTTCGTCCGCTGCTGGACGAAGAACGAGGCCTTCCGCAAGGCGCTCGGGGACAGCGTGGCGGGCCCGCCCGCGACCGGATCGGGTGACGTCGCGGAGGCGAGGATCTGGTCGATCCACACGCTTCGTCCCGCTCCCGGCTACATCGGCGCGCTGGCGATCGAGGGCAGCGGCTCGCGCCTGCGGTACCGGCGCTGGCCGGGCCTGCGCGCGACGTTCTCCGACTGAACGCGCTGCACGAGTCGGGGCTCGCACGACCCTGAATTCAGGTCTGTTCCGGTCTTGAGCGCCCGGGCGGGCGGTCACTAACCTTCGGGTTACAGCGACGTCGCACGTGCGAGGCCGCTCCACAGGCAGCTCGAACCCCCGGGAGGAGGCGCCCCATGAACGAGAGACGCTCCCTGACGACCATTGTGCTCGTCGTCGTGATGTTGCTCACGAGCTGCGTCACGGCCCCGAAGCGAAGCGCGTCGGGCACGGCGGCGCCGGGCGGCGCCCAGCAGACGATGGGCAGGTCGACGGGATCGCTGGTGGAGGTCCCGTTCGATCCGTCGAGCTTCGTCGCCGAGGTCGACAATCCCTTCTTCCCGCTGGTCCGCGGCACGGTCTACACGTACTTCGACGGCGTCGACTCCGAGAAGGTGGAAGTGACCCGCAACCACAAGACGATCCTCGGCGTGGCCGTCACGGTCGTCCACGACCGCCTGATCGAGAATGGCGAGGTGCTCGAGGACACGTTCGACTGGTACGCCCAGGACCGCGACGGCAACGTCTGGTACATGGGCGAGGCCACGAAGACGCTGAGCGGTGGTCAGGTCGTGAGCACCGAAGGCTCGTGGCAGGCCGGCGTCGACGGCGCGCAGGCCGGCATCATCATGCTCGGCCAGCCCGAGGTGGGTGACGCCTACCGGCAGGAGTTCTCGCCGGGCGTCGCCGAGGACCAGGCGAAAGTGCTGTCCCTCGATGAGAGCGTCCAAGGGATCGCCGGGACGTTCACCGGGTGCCTCGAGACGGGCGAGCGGACGGCGCTCGAGCCGGGCGATCGGGAGTTCAAGTACTACGCGCGCGGCGTGGGTGCGGTCCTCGAGGTCGCGCCCAAGGACGAGCACCCGCGGAACCAGCTGGTCCGGGTTTCGAGGCGGTAGGCAGAGGGCGCGAGCGAAGCGCGCCCGACGCCGGGCCCGGGCTCATGCAAGGGTGAGCCCGGCGCCCGACCGCCTCGGGCCATCCTACAGCGCGAAGTGCAGCCCGACGCCGTAGTAGGTGACGTCCGACTTGTAGAACTGACCGTACGGCGACGGGCCCGTGTAGTAGTGCCCGAGCACGCTCCACACGCGCGCGGCGTGTCCGGAATCGTGCGGGCTGCTGAACTCGATGCCCGCCTCGGCGCTCACGGCCGTCTCCCAGTCGGGGTCCTCGAGCGCCTTCACGTCGCCGGCGGCCACGAAGCGCGCGCTGGAGAAGCTCCCGAGCTGGAGCGCTCCCTTCCGCTGGCGCAGCTCCACGCCGCCATGGAGCACGTAATCCTCGAGCTTCTCCGGCAGCATGTGGATCAGGTACTCGGCGCCGGCGTAGATGCGCGCGGGACCCGCATCACCCGACAGGATCACCTCGGCCGCCTCGAACGAGAAGTTCTGGCGCTGGATCCGCGAATGGAGCAGGAACTCGTCGCCCAGGTGCGAGCTCTGGTGGAAGACCCGCGCCCGGCCCGAGAACCAGCCATAGCGATAGGTGATCGGCAGGCCGACCAGGTAGTCGGCGTTGATGAGGTCGTAGGACTCGGTGTTCAGGTCGAACTGCGCGAACACGCTGCCCTCGAGCCCGAACTGGATCCCGTTCCCCGGGCTCGGCCCGTTCCAGCGCGCGATCCCGAAGTGGTCGCCGATCCCGACCGAGAGCAGGTCCGTGGCCAGTGGTGAGGGGCCGGTGCCCCGCACGTAGGCCACGTACGAGTGGGCGGCCTTCGGGTCAGCGAGCAGCGGGCAGAAGACGTCGCCCTCGGGCAGCGGAACGAACCCCTTCGACTCGTCGGGGGGGAGGTTGTTGCTGCAGTACTCGTGTGGCTCCGTGGACTCGTCATAGGCGCGCGCGGGGGCGGCCGCAAGCGCGGCGATGGCGAGCATGAGACACGTGGGCGCGATCAGGCGCATGAAGTCCTCACTGGCGGCCCTGATGGTTTGGAACGGGGAGGATCCTCTCCGGGCTCCAGCAGCACATCAGAGCCGGCTGGGGCCCCAAACCCCACGTCGGTATCATACGCTCGGTCACCTCCCCACGACCCAGTCAGAAGTTCGTAGGGGAATACCTCAGGTCCGCGTGCCAACGAGGATTTCACGATGACGCCATGGTTGGGGATCAAGCTCCTGCACATACTGCTCGGCGCCTTCTGGTTCGGAGGTGCGGTGGTGGGCACGTTCTATCTGACCGCCGCCGCCCGCGCGCTCGGCCCCGCGGCCGCTCCCGTGCTCAAGTATGTGATCGGCGTGCGCAAACTCTCCGTCGTGTTGAACATCGCGGCCGGCATCAACGTGCTCACCGGCCTCGCGCTCTATGACCGCCTCTCGGAACACTTCCGGCGCCCGCTGCTGCTCACGTTCTACGAGCGGATGCTCACGTTCGGCGCCGTGTTCGGCATCCTCGCCGTGATCTGGGGCGGAGCCGTCGTGAGCCGGTCCGCGAAGCGGCTCGGCGCGATCACCATGACGATGAGCGGCCCGCCCACGCCCGCGCAGGCGGCGGAGATCGCCAGCCTGCAGCAGAAGATGCACGTGGGCGGCGTGGTCGGGGTGATCATGATGGTGCTCGCGATCGTGGGGATGGCGCTGTCGCATCCGCTTTGAGGCGCGCGTGGCGGTGTTGCCGACTCAAGTAGCCCCCGCCGTCGGCCCTGGAGCGGGTTCATGGCCATGACAAGGTGTGGGCCCGGGGCCTGACAGCTTGTCGCCTGGGCCGGACAAGATGGCAGGCTCCCACGCCGTCTCGCGACGTCCCGGGACCACCGGCTTCATCGGATTCGACGATGCTTCACCGTCTTCCGACAGCGCGCTCCGTCCGCAGCCCTTGGCATCGTGCGTGCACAAGACAGGGCACCAGCTACGAACCCAGGTGCATTGCGGAGCGATCGGATCGCTCCGAAGGGAGGGAGCCATGACGACCCAAATCGCGCCCCCGATCCAGGCGGGCGCCAGCCTCAGCCTGAACGGTAAGCAGATCCAACTGCCGTTGATCCGCGGCAGCGAGAACGAGATCGCGATCGACATCGAGAAACTGCGGGCCCAGACCGGGCTCATCACCCTGGATCCCGGCTATGGCAACACCGGCTCGTGCCAGAGCGCGATCACGTTCATCGACGGCGAGAAGGGCATCCTCCGCTACCGCGGCTACGACATCGCGGAACTGGCGGAGAAGAGTGACTTCCTCGAGGTCTCGTGGCTGCTGCTCAAGGGCGAGCTGCCGAGCCGGCTCGAACTGGCGGGCTTCACCCGCGAGGTCACGCGCCACTCGCTCCTGCACGAGAACTTCCGCCGCTTCTTCGAGGCGCTGCCCAAGGACGCCCACCCGATGCCGGTGTGCGCCGCGGCCGTCGCCGCCCTGGCCACGTTCTACCAGGAGCCGGTGCAGAGCGAGAAGGCGATCCACGACGCAGTCGTGCGGCTGATCGCCAAGATGCCGACCATCGCCGCCTACTCCTACAAGACCTCGATCGGCCAGCCGTTCGTCTACCCGCGCAACGCGTACGACTACGCGAGCAACTTCCTCAACATGATGTTCGCCACCCCGGCCGAAGGCTATCTGGTCGATCCGCTGCTCGCGCGCACGCTCGACCTGCTGCTGATCCTGCATGCCGATCACGAACAGAACTGCTCCACCAGCACCGTGCGCATGGTGGGCAGCTCGCAGGCCAACCTGTTCGCCAGCATCTCCGCCGGTATCAGCGCGCTGTGGGGCCCCCTCCACGGCGGTGCCAACCAGCAGGTGATCGAGATGCTGGAGCGCATCGAAGCCGAGGGCGGTGACGCGCGGAAGTTCGTGGCGCGCGCCAAGGACAAGAAGGACAACAGCCGGCTGATGGGCTTCGGCCACCGGGTTTACAAGAACTACGACCCGCGCGCGGCGATCCTGAAGAAGTCGTGCCGCGAAGTCATCGACAAGCTTGGCGATGACTTCGC
>DATLUU010000225.1:0-3660 GCA_035577885.1 Verrucomicrobiia bacterium | reverse complement strand
GGCGAGCGTGTTCGCCCACTCCTGCTCTGCGGCCGCGAGCCGTGCCGCGTGCGGCTGGCGTGCAAGTTCGCCCAGGCGGGCCGCGAGCCGTGGCGATCCAGCGATCAGGAAACGCCAGCGCGCCGCTCGCGAAGGCTCTGCCCCCGAGGAGAGATCGAGCACCGCGCCATCGGCACTCGCTGGCCCGAGCGCGGGCGGGACGCCGTCGCGCGTCCGCCGCCAGGCGAGCGCGAGCGGCGTGGCGTCGCCATCCGCCGGCACCGGGAACGACGAGTCAGGCTCGATCGCGCACGCGAAGCGTGCGCGCCCGCGTGCGCCGGCCAGGGGCTGGACGGTCAGCTCCACGGAGGCCGCGAGCCGCGTGGCATCGCCATCCTCCACCGGCACGGGCACCAGCGTCGCGCGCCACACCGCGCGCTCGCCGCGCGCCAGCCACACCACCACGGGCGAGCCCGCGCGCGGCCTGCCGAAGCGGCCCTCGGGCATGGGCTCGCCTTCGAACTCCCCGTGCCATTCGACGGCGAACGTCCCCGCCGAGAGCCGCAACCTGCCGGTGAGCAGGAACGCGTTCGTCGCGCCGGGCCAGAGGAGCGCCGCGGTCCGTGGCGTGAACGGATCGCTCGGCCCCAGCGGCTCGCGGAGCGCGGCGTCCGCGGACGGGCGTGGCGCGCCGCAGCCGGCTGCGCACGGGGCGAGCGAAAGCGCGATGATGACGAGCGCCGGCATGCGCCAGCCGGCCGAGCGGAGGTTCGACCCCGGATGCATCTCCTCACCGTAGGCCATTCCAACCGCGCCCTCCAAGACCTCCTCGCGTTGCTTGCCGCGCACGACGTCGAGGCGATCGCGGATGTACGCCGCCATCCCGCCTCGAGACGCCATCCACACTTTGCGGGAACGGCACTCGCGCGCTCACTGAGCGAAGCGCGGATCGCGTACGCACACGTCCCCGAGCTGGGCGGCCTGCGCGAGCCGAGAGCCGAATCGCCGCACACGGCGCTCGCGGACGGCCCGTTCCGCGGCTACGCCGACCACATGGCGAGCGACGAGTTCGCACGCGGTGTCGCGAAGCTCCTGGCACTGGCGGCCAGCCGGCGCACCGCGGTCCTGTGTGCCGAGGCCGATCCCGCGCACTGCCATCGTTCGCTGCTCGCCGACGTGCTGCTCGCTCGCGGCCACCGGGTCGAGCACATCGTGGATGCCGGCCCGGCGCGCCCGCACACCCTGCACCACCACGCCCGCGCCGAGGGCGGGACCGTCGTCTACGACGGCGCCCAGCGACGATTGCCGCTCTGATCCGGGCATCGGGCGTTGGCCGGGCACCGGCTACGGTGAGTCTCGCATCGCAAGGGCCGACCACGCTTCGACGCCGGCGTCGGGGCGGGGCCGTTCCGGGCCGCAAGTTCACGCGAGGACCGGCCGATAACCTCAAGAGTCACGCGGGGATGTATGGTGGCACAGAGCCTGCTTGAACCCCGCCCGGTCGCTTGTTAGCGTGGCCTCGAAGCCGTTGGCATACACCCTTTTCTGGACCCTTCCATGGCCTCCGTCGCCCCCCAGACCACGCGCCGACCGCTCCCAGTTGGGCTGATCATGGGCTTCCTGGCCCTGGGGCTCCTGGGGACGGTCCTCGCCGGGTGCAGCGGTGGCAAGAAGCTCTCGGCCTCGGGCACCTCCGGTGAGCTGCCGGACAACGAGGTGGAGCAGTTCTACGTCACCGAGACGGACTCGGGTCGCGCCCAGTGGACGATGTTCGCGCAGCACGCGGCCACCTACCAGGCCCGCGACCTCGTCACGGTGCGCGGCGTGCGCATCGACTTCTTCAGCGACAAGGGGATCAAGAGCAGCGAGCTCGTGGCCCGCGAGGGCGAGCTCTACCAGCGCAGCCGCGACATGGTGGCGCGCGGCAATGTCGTGCTGCTGACGACCGAGGGTTGGCGCATGAGCACGGAAGAGATGCACTTCCTCAACAGCCGGCGGAAGATCACCTCCGACAAGCTCGTGCGCGTGGAGAAACAGGGCACGGTGCTCGAGGGCGTGGGCTTCGAGAGCGACCCGAACCTCGAGCACTTCGAGTTCCAGCACCAGATCCGCGCCACCGTGCAGCCGGGCGCGGGGGCGTTGGCCGAGCCCAAGAAGGAATCCAGGAAGCGGGGGGGCAAGTGACCGAAGTGCTGCCCGAAGCGCCCGCCGTCAAGCCCGTGGCCACCGACGGCCTCGTGGCCGAGGGACTGGTGCGCTACTACGGCAAGTGGCGCGTGGTGCAGGGCGTGTCCCTGCACGTTCGCCGCGGCGAGGTCGTGGGCCTGCTCGGACCGAACGGCGCCGGGAAGAGCACCACGTTCCACATGATCGTGGGGCTCCTGGGGCCCAACGAGGGCACGATCTCGCTCGACGGTCGCGACATCACCCGCGAGCCGGTCTATCGTCGCGCCCGTCTCGGGCTCGGCTACCTCGCACAGGAGCCGAGCATCTTCCGCAAGCTCACCGTGCGCGAGAACGTGATGGCGGTGCTGGAGACGATGCCGTTCACGTCGAGCCAGCGCGAGCAGCGTCTCGAGGAGCTGCTCGCCGACCTGAACCTCACCCATCTCGCCAAGCGCCATGCGCACAAGCTCTCGGGCGGTGAGCGCCGGCGCGTGGAGATCACGCGCGCGCTCTCGCGCCAACCTTCGTTCCTGCTGCTCGACGAGCCGTTCGTGGGCATCGACCCGATCGCCGTGGAGGAGATCCAGGAGATCATCGGGCGGCTGCGCGCGCGCGGCCTCGGGCTCCTGATCACCGACCACAACGTCCGCGTCACCCTCAACACCACCGATCGCTCGTACATCATGTTCGACGGTCGCATCCAGCTCTCGGGCTCGCCGCAGGAGCTGGCCGAGAACCCGCTGGCACGCCAGTACTACCTGGGCGAAGGATTCACCCTCTAGGGGCATGCCATGGAAATGAAACACTCGCTGCACCTGTCCCAGACGCAGAAGCTCATCATGACGCCGCGGCTCCAGCAGGCGCTGAAGCTGCTGCAGGTGCCGACGCTCGAGCTGCAGCAGATCCTGAAGCAGGAGGTGCTGCAGAACCCGCTGCTCGAGGAAGTCGACGAGGTCACCGAGCAGGAGGACCTCGACAAGGAGGCGTCGGCCGACGAGCAGAACAACGAGGAGGCCGAGGATCCGGCGGAGGAGGACCCGATCGACTGGTCGGACTACCTGCAGGACGGCTCGCTCGACCGCACGTACGTGCCGCCGACGGAGCAGAGCGTCGAGTTCCTCGAGAAGGTTCCCACCACGCGCACGACGCTGGCCGAGAGCCTGCTCGAGCAGCTCCACTTCCTGAGCCTGCCGGCCGAGCACATGCTGATCGCCGAGTTCATCGTCGGCTCGATCGACGACCGCGGCTGGCTGGTGACGTCGGTGGAGGACATCGCGCAGGCGCTCGACCGGCCGGTGATCGAGGTCGAGAACGTGCTGCGGCTGGTGCAGGCGCTGGAGCCGGCCGGCGTCGGCGCGCGCGACCTGCGCGAGTGCCTGCTGATCCAGCTCGACGCGCGCGGCGAGCGGGAGTGCCTGGCGTGGCGGATGATCCACGACCACTTCGACCACCTCGTGAACCGCCGCTTCCCCGAGATCGCGCGGCTCCTCAAGGCCAGCGTCCACGAGGTGCAGG
>DATLUU010000224.1:0-3964 GCA_035577885.1 Verrucomicrobiia bacterium | reverse complement strand
ACACGCTGCTTCGAGTAGTCGAGATAGAGGCCAGCCGCCTCGGCCGCCAGCCGCTCGCCGCGCCCGGGGTCGGACGCGAACAGGTCGCGGAGGTGGCGATCGCGCAGCTCGAGGTGGTGGGCGGCGAGCGCCTTCCAGGCGGGGCTCGACGTCAGGGGCTCAGGGCTCGCCATCGGGGCGTCCTTTTCCATAGGGGGCGCCAATCCTCGGGCACCCCGCGCCTGAAATCCAGCGTCACGGAACGGGGAAACCCAGGGGGCCAGCAGCGGTGAAGTCCCGGAAGTACCACGGGCCGAACCGGATACCCGCTCGACCGGCGGCGGGTGCGTGCTGACCCGATGGACGGATCCGGGTTGGCGAGCGCACACCACACACCGCTGGGCGACGAAGGAGTGGATGGCCGGCAGACGCGGCGAGCTGAGTGCCTCGAGCGGGCGCGTTCGGCCGGGCCGCGAGCGCGCGGCCATCGCCGCCCGTCCATGGTCAAGTGTTCCCTCACGCGCCCGGCGAGAAAGGTCGCGTGCTCGATGACTCGCCGATTCACAACATCGGAGCAACCCGGTACCCTTCCGGTGTTAGACACTGTAGTCACAGGCCGCAATGCTCCCGACCGGACGGCAAGAGTCGTGACCGGGGAATCGGCCATGGATGGCGGAACCGAGGGGAAGTCATCCATGGATATGTTCGGAAGGGGCCCCAGAACGGCTGTCGCGCTCGTGGCGATGGCGCTCGCGACGCTGTGCTCCGCGGCGCGCGCGGACGAGGACGGGCCGCCCAAGCACGGCGTGAGGCTGGGGCTCGCGACGCAGCGCATCAGCGATACCTGGCGGGAGAAGAACTCCTACCGTGCCTCGGGTGTGCTGGTGATCGGCGTCGATCCGGCAGGTCGTGCCGCCAAGGGTGGGATCACCACGGGCGACGTGTTGGTGAGCGTCGCCGGACGCACGCTGCGCGAGCCGAGCGATCTCGGCTACGCCGAGCGCGCGTTGCAGCCGGACGAGCCGGTCGCGGTCGTGCTGGCGCGTGACAACGGGCACTCGATCAAGATGTTCGAGATCGCGGCGGTCACCGACGCGGGACCAGGTGTTTCACCGACGTCGACCGCGGCGCTCGCGACGCCCGCGGCTGCGAGCACGTCGGCCACCGACCCGCCTGCGGCCGCACCGGAATCCGCGTCCTCGAGCTTCATCACCGACGCCGCGCCGTTCGGGAGCGCGCCGTCGACGACCGCTGCGGACGACAAGGTGGCCACTTCGGTCGAGCCCGCGGCCGCCGTGGTCATCGCGCGCGGCAGCTACGAGGATTCGGCCGCGGTCGAGAAGGGTCCCACCGGCGCCGCGGAGCTGGGCGTGCGCGCGCAGCCGCTCACCGCGGACCTGGCCACCGCACTCGGCGCCGAGGGCGTCGAGGGCGTGCTGGTGCTCGAAGTGACCAAGGAGAGCCCTGCGGACCACGCCGGCCTGCGCGCGGGCGACATCATCTTCAAGATCGGCGACCAGCCGGTGAAGGATCTGGAATCGCTGGACCAGGCCGTGGTCGCCGCGACGAATCCCGCCGCGATCAACATGCTGCGGCGCGGCGACCAGCAGATGGTGCTGGCCCCGCTCGAAGGCCACGCCGCGCCTGGAGCGGCCACGGCCGCAGCGGTCGCGACCCCTGCCGATCAGCAGCAGGTGATCAACGAGCTGCAGAGCGAGGTGGCCACGCTCAAGAAGGAGCTCGCCGACTTGAAAGAGCAGATCGCCAAGTTGGTGCAGGAGTCGGCGAAGAAGTAGCCGCCCGCCGGACGACGACGGCCCGGGAGGCCCTACGCTCCCGGGTCGTCGCGTTTTCCGGAGGCGGGCTGCGCGGTGAAGTCTAGTCCGCCGGGAGACGCTGCGTCATCCCGATCCGCCGCCACGCGGCGAGGAGCGCCGCAGGATCCTGCTCGAGCCCCAACTGGCGCTCGCGCACGCGGCCGCTCGAGTCGACGATCGCGATCACCGCGGTGTGGGCGATGCCGCCGCCCTCGTCCGCGCTGTAGGCGAGCCCGAGCGCGCGGGCGATCGCGGGCAGCGACGCCGTGTCGGGTCGGAGCAGCATCCAGCGCGGCGCCGGGAGCGCCTGCGTCGCGGCGAACGCACGCAGCACCCGCGGCGTGTCGTACGCCGGGTCGAGCGAGAACAGCACGTAGCGCGGCCTGTCTCCCACCGGCAGCGAGCGGTCGAGCCGATGGAGCGCCGCCACCGTGCGCGGGCACACGCTCGGGCAACGCGTGTAGATGGCGCTGGCCACGAACGGCACGCCGCGGAGGCTCGAGAGCGCGCGTACGTGGCCGTCCTGGTCGGTGAACGTGCCCGCGATCGAGGTGAGCGGCGCGCCAGCGGGCTCTCGCCCTTCGCCCGCCGCGCGCTCCTCGCTGCCGCTCGCCGAGGCCATCCCGGCGCTGCCGCGCTCCACGCCCTGCGGCTCGCTCGGCCGACCGGTCGAGAGCACGCGCCAGACGAGCAGCGCCACCGCGGCAAGCATGAGCCCGACGCGGAGAGCTTGAAGTCGATTCACGGAGCGGCCGACGATCAATCGAACTCGACTTTCGGGTCGGGTGGCACCTGTTCGATCCCCACGCGCCCCACCTCGATGTCGGCCTTGGAGTAGTTCTCGCCCTTCATCTTGTAGCCCGAGAGCCGCCGCAGCATGGCGAGTTGCCCCGTGTGCGTGAGCGCGTCGGCGATGCCGCCCTGGAACACGCGCCCCGGCTCGTAGGCGATGGGCTGGCTCGAAGCGAGGTACGCGTCCGCAGCGCCGATCGAGGCGAAGAAGCGTGCGACCTCGGCGTCCCATGCGAGCGGGGTCGAATTATGCCACTTGGGTGCGCCCCGCATCATCGTCAGGATCCAATCCATGAGATCGCCCATATGAGCGAGGATCTCGCTCACGCTGGGTGACTTCGCGTCGGCACGGTAGTCGCCGAATGCGGCAGGCGTGCCGCGCACCGTCTTGCCTGCACGGTAGGCGAGCGTGGCGAGGGTGTGGCGGAGCCAGAGACGCGTGGTGGGATCGTCGGTCGGGATCTGGGTCATGGAGTCTCCTCGAACGGCACCGCTGCGCATGGTCGCGAGGCGTCGCGGGACGCGCAAGCCGGAGATGCCGAGCGCGGCTACGGGCGCGGCGATCAGTCGTCGGGGCCGCCCCATTCGAGCCAGCGGCCGGCGCCGGTCTCTCGCGCGCGCTGGAGCAGGTGGTGCGCCGAGGCCAGGTCCTCGACCGCGATCCCCAGCGATTCGAACACGGTGACGTCGTCGGCGCTCGCACGACCCACGAGCTTGCCGGAGAACACGTCCCCCACCTCGCCCAGCAGGTGCGCGTCGGTGATCGCACCCTCGTCGCGCGCGAGCCGGAAGTCGCCCGCCTCGGCGAGGCACGACTCGCGGCGGTCGGTGAAGAACCGGGAGCGCGCCACAGCCTGGGCATCCAGCTCACGGCTGTTCGCGAAGCAGGCGCCGACCGCGTTCACGTGCGCGCCGGGCGACAGCCACTCGCCCTTCAACACCGGCGTGCTCGAGGACGTGGTCGTGCACACGAGATCGGCGCCGCGTACGGCGGCGGCGGGATCGGCGCACACCTCGACGCCCAAGCCGAAGCGCGGCCCCTGCTCGCGTGCGAAGCGGGCGGCGTTCGCCGGCGTGCGGCTCCACACGCGCACGCGGCGGAGCTTGCGCGCGACCGCCATGGCCGCGAGGTGGCTCCGCGCCTGGGCGCCCGAGCCCAGGATCGCGAGGTCGCCGGCGTCGGCACGCGCGAGCGCCTGCGTCACCGCGCCCGAGACCGCGGCGGTGCGGATCTCGGTGATGGCCGAGGCGTCGATCACCGCGAGCGGCTCGCCGTGCGCGACGCCGAACAGCATCACCACGCCCTGGTGCGACTCGTAGCCCGTGCCGTGGTTGCCGGGCATCACGGTCACCACCTTCAAGCCGAACGACTGCGG
>DATLUU010000223.1:0-3560 GCA_035577885.1 Verrucomicrobiia bacterium | reverse complement strand
GAGCCTGCGGTCGGTGACGCGGAACTTCTCGAACGCCCACTTCGGGATCTTCACCACGCAGTAGTCGAGCGACGGCTCGAAGCAGGCGGGCGTCTTCTTCGTGATGTCGTTCGGGATCTCGTCGAGCGTCAGCCCCACGGCGAGCATGGCGCTGATCTTCGCGATCGGGAACCCGGTCGCCTTGCTCGCCAGCGCCGAGCTCCGCGAGACGCGCGGGTTCATCTCGATGACCCGCATCTCGCCGCTCGCAGGATGCACCGCGAACTGGATGTTGCAGCCGCCGGCCTCGATCCGGATCGCGCGGATGATGCGCAGCGCCGCATCGCGCATGGCCTGGTAACACTTGTCGGAAAGCGTCTGCGCCGGCGCCACGGTGATGGAGTCGCCGGTGTGGACGCCCATCGGGTCGAAGTTCTCGATCGAACACACGATCACCACGTTGTCGTGGCCGTCGCGCATCACCTCGAGCTCGAACTCCTTCCAGCCCAGCAGGCATTCCTCGATGAGGATGCTGCCGTTCGGGCTCGCGGCGATGCCGATGCGCGCCGCCTCGCGCAGGTGGCGGCGGTCGTGCACCAGGCCCGAGCCCTGGCCGCCGAGCGTGAACGACGAGCGGATGACGAGCGGGTAGCCGAGCTGTTCGCCCAGCGCCACGGCGTCGGCCACGGTGGTGGCGTAGCCGCTCTTCGGCAGCTGCATGCCCGCCTGCTCCATCGCCTTCTTGAACCGGTCGCGATCCTCGGCGGTCTCGATGGCGGCGAGCGACGCGCCGATCAGCTGCACGTTGTAGCGATCCAAGACACCGCGGTGTGCAAGGGCCACGGCGAGGTTCAACGCCGTCTGGCCGCCGAGCGTGGGCAGCAGCGCGTCGGGCCGCTCCTTCTCGATGATGCGCTCGGCGATCTCGGGGATGAGCGGCTCGACGTACGTGCGGTCGGCGAACTCCGGGTCGGTCATGATCGTGGCCGGGTTGGAGTTGAGCAGAACGACTTCGTAGCCGAGAGACTTCAACGCGCGACAGCCCTGGGTTCCCGAATAGTCGAACTCGCAGGCCTGCCCGATGACGATCGGGCCCGCACCCAGGATGAGGATGCGCCGGATGTCGGTGCGCCGCGGCATCAGCGCGCCTCCTTCGAACGGCGCCCGGCTGTGGCGGTAGCGCTCGCGCGCGTTCGCCCGCCCGCGGTCGCCGGCTCGGCGGCCTGTCGTGCGCCCGCATGCCCGCTGCGCGCGATCGCGTCGGCGAACGCCTTGAACCACGGCCGCGAGTCGTGCGGGCCCGGGCTCGCTTCCGGGTGGTACTGGCAGGCGAGCACGGGGAGCTTCCGGTGCACCAGGCCCTCGAGCGTGCCGTCGTTGCCGCTCACGTGCGTCACCTCGAACTCGCCCTCGGGCAGCGTGACGCCGTCGACCATGAACCCGTGGTTCTGGCTCGTGACCTCGACCACGCCCGTGCGCCGGTCGATCACCGGGTGGTTGATGCCGCGGTGGCCGAACTTCAACTTTCGCGTCCTGGCACCGAACGCCAGCCCCAGCAGCTGGTGGCCGAGGCAGATGCCGAACGTGGGCAGCTTGAGCGCCACCTCGCGCGCGGACCGGATCGCGAAGTCCAGCGGCTCCGGGTCGCCGGGGCCGTTCGAGAGCAGCACGCCGGCGGGCTCGAGCGCCAGGATCTCGCTCGCGGGCGTGCGCGCCGGGAACACGCGCACACGGAACCCCTGCGCGCGCAGCCGGCGGAGGATGTTGTACTTGACGCCGAAGTCGTAGACCGCGACCAGCGGCCGCGCGTGCTCCGCGGCGGGCTCGCCCGGCGCCGGCCCGGCCGCCGTCCACCAGTAGGGCTCGACGCAGGTGACGACGTCCGCGAGTGCCAGGCCCTCCATCTTCGGGCTCTTCCGCGCCTTCTCCACCAGCTCGTCGGCGTTCGTGCTCTTCGTGGAGAGACACCCGCGCATCGTGCCGCGGTCGCGCAGGTGGCGCGTGAGCGCGCGCGTGTCCACGCCCGATAGCCCGGGCACTCCCCTCGACGCCAGCATCGCGTCGAGGGTTCCCGAAGCGCGCCAGTTGCTCGGGATCTCGCACAGGTCGCGGCACACCATGCCCTGCGCGCGCAGGTCGGCGCTCTCCATGTCCTCCGCGTTGACGCCGTAGTTGCCGATCAACGGGTAGGTGAACGTGAGGATCTGGCCGCAGTACGAAGGATCCGACATCACTTCCTGGTAGCCGGTCATGGCGGTGTTGAACACCACCTCGCCCGTGGTCTCGGCCTCGGCGCCGAAGCCCTCGCCCTGGAACACGCGCCCGTCCTCGAGCGCCAGCATGGCGGCGCGGCGACTCATCGCGCCGCCGCCGCGGCCGCGACCGGCCGCTCGAAGGGCACGCCGGCGGCGACGTGCGTGAACGTGCCATTGAGCAGCGTGGCGAGCACGCGGCCCTTCAACCGCCAGCCCGCGAACGGCGTGTTGCGGCCCTTCGAGTGGAACGCTTCGGGGTCCACCGTCCACTCGGCTTCCGGATCGAAGATCACGAGATCGGCCGGCGAGCCCGCCTCGACCGAGACCGGGGGCAGGCCGAAGCAGTACCGCGGCGCGTCGGTCCACAGCTCGAGCGCGCGCGTCATCGACAGGGGGCCCGCGTGGACGAGGTGGGTGAGCGTGAGCGCCAGCGCCGTCTCCAGCCCGACGATGCCGAACGGCGCGTCGGTGAACGGCCGCGCCTTCTCGTCGGCCGTGTGCGGCGCGTGGTCGGTCGCGAAGCAGTCGATGGTGCCGTCGGCGATCGCCGCGATGCACGCCGCGCGATCGGCCTCCGAGCGGAGCGGCGGGTTCATCTTGGCGTGCGTGTCGTAGTCGCCGACCGCCTCGTCCGTCAAGACCCAGTAGTGCGGGCAAGTCTCGCCCGTCACCCTGAGGCCGCGACGCTTCGCGTCGCGGAGGGCGTCAAAAGATGCGCTGGATGAAAGATGCGCGAAGTGCACCCGCCCACCGGTCAGCTCGGCGAGGTCGGCATCGCGACGGCACATCACGCTCTCGGCGGCGGCCGGGATGCCGCGCAGGCCGAGCCGCGTGGCCGTGAACCCCTCGTGCATCACGCCGTCGCCCTTGAGCGTCGGGTCCTCCTCGTGGCAGATGATCGGGAGACCGGTGGGCTTCGCGTACTCGAGCGCACGCCGCATCATCGCCGCGCTCGTCACCGGGCGGCCGTCGTCGCTGAACGCCACCGCACCCGCGCGCGCCAGCGCTTCGAGCGGGGCGAGCTGCTCGCCCTTCTGCCCCACCGTGACCGCCGCGATCGGCAGCACGTTGCAATGCGCCGCGGCCTCGCCGCGGCGTCGCACCCATTCGACCCAGGCCGGCGTGTCGATCACGGGATCGGTGTTGGGCATGCACGCGATGCTGGTGAAGCCGCCCGCGGCCGCGGCGCGCGTGCCGGTCTCGATCGTCTCCTTCGCCGCCTGGCCCGGCTCGCGCAGGTGGACGTGCAGGTCCACGAGCCCCGGCGCCACCACGGCCCCGCGCCCCTCGAACACGCGCGCGTGCGCACCGGGGCGCCTGGGCGCG
>DATLUU010000222.1:0-3310 GCA_035577885.1 Verrucomicrobiia bacterium | reverse complement strand
CTCGGATCCGGGTACCGCGCGCCACGTCGCGAACGGCTCGGCGCCAAAGAAACTCCAGCGCGCGCGCCGAATCGGGGCGTCAGGGTCCGGCAACGACGAGCGGAGCGCGAACGCGCCCGGCAGGCCGGCAAGCGCGCACAGCGGGTCGGTCGCGGGTGCCACCTCGACGGCGAGGGCGGGGAGCGGCTTGAGGCTCGTGGACATGCGGGTAGCCTAGCGGGGCGACGTCCGGCCGACGAGGCGGGCCGCGACCGGATGTGGTCGTGGTGGCCGCCACCGCGGACGCGGCTCGTGGGTCCACCTGCGGCGCCATCCGGGATGTTCGGGATGGACCGGCGCGCAGCCTGCGGCCTATCCTTTTCGCCGAATCGTATTTCCCCACCCGAGCGGACCCCACGCGGAGGCTCTTCCCATGCACAGACCGCTCCACCGATGGCTCGCTGCGGTCGTGGTCGCCGCCGGTCTCGGCGCGGCGCAGGCGGCGCGGGCGGACCTGCTCGTGAATGGTGATTTCGAGCTGGGTCCGACGATCCCGTCGCTCAACCCGGTGATGAGCGTCGCACCCGGGAGTACCGCGCTCAGCGGATGGACCGTGGTGGGAGGCGCTATCAACATCGTCACCGACAGTTACTGGGTGCCGGTCTCGGGCCAGCGCAGCGTGGCGCTCTCGGCCAGCGGCCCTGGCGCGATCGAGCAGTCGATCTCGACGGCACCCGGCGCGGTCTACCGGCTCACGTACTGGATCTCCGGCGAGCCCTTCTCCTCGCCCACGATCAAGCACCTGCGCGTCACCGCCGGCGCCACCGTGTCGGACCAGACGTTCGACATCACGCCGGCCTGGGAGTGGGACATGGGGTGGAGCCAGAGGTCGCTCGACTTCTCCGCCACCGGTTCATCGACCACGCTCCGCTTCTCGAGCATGGACGCCACGCAGTGGGGCCCGGCGATCGACGGCGCGAGCGTGGCGCTGGTCACGGCCGGCGTCCACGCGGGGGAGCCCACGTTGGCGCTCGCGCCGGTGAGGCCCGATCCCGTGCGCGGCGCGGGCGAGATCACGTTCACGCTCGCCGCGGCCGGGCCCGTGAAGCTCGCGGTCCACGACATCCAGGGCCGTGAAGTGGCGATGCTCGTGGACGCCGACATGGACGCGGGCCCGCACGGCGTCCGACTCTCGCCGCGCGCCTGGAACGCCCGCCCCGGGCTCTACCTCGCCACGCTCCAGGCCGGGGGCCGCACACTCGTGCGCCCCTTTACCGTGCTTCCCTGAAGGTTCCCGCGCCGACAAGAAAGGCGTCCCCACCGATGCGCGTCCTCCGCATGCTGCTCGCGGCCATCCCGCTCGCCGCGCTGATCGCCCCTGCCGCCCACGCCACCTGCGGCGCCGAGGGCTGCCCGTTCGTGCGCGACGCGTTCGGCGCCACGCGCGGCCGCTATTCGTTCGACCTTCGCTTCCAGGGCGTGACGCAGGACGAGCTGTGGAACGGCACCTCGTCGACCAGCCTCGCCGACATCCTCGCCGGCGTTGACCCCAGGGAGCACAGCGAGGTCGAGCTGTTCACCAAGACGGAGACGTGGACGGCGGAGGGCCACGCGATGCTCATGCCCTCGCTGCGCCTGATCGCGGCGCTGCCCTACATCCACCGCGAGCACCAGCACATGCTCGCGCACACGCGCACGTACAACCCGGCCTTTGTGAACACGTGGGATTTCGAGGGCCTGGGCGACATGGTCGTGCTCGCCCAGTACCGCGCGTTCACCCGGGCGGACGGCCCCTCGCTCGAGCTGCAGGGCGGCGTCAAGCTCCCGACCGGCCGCACCCACGTGCCCGACGAGACGAAGGACAACTTCACCTACGAGTCGACGCTCGAGCCGTCGATCCGGCCCGGCACCGGCTCCACGGACTGGCTCACGGGGGCGGTGTACGTGCAACCGCTGCCGTGGCACAACACCACGCCGCTGACGGCGAGCGTGATCGCGAAGTGGACGGGCAAGGGCACCGACGACTTCGAGGTCGGCGACGAGATACAGGCCGGGATCTCGAGCGGCTACACGCCGAGGTCGTGGATCACGCTGCTCGCGCAGGTGAACTACTCCGGGCACGGTCGGGACATCTCGGCCGACGAGACCGAGGCCGCGCACACGGGAATGCAGGCGCTCTACCTCACGCCCGGCGCCAGCATCCGCCTGTCGCCGGCGCTGCTCCTCTACGGCATCTACCAGCAGCGCGTGTGGGCGCACTCCGAGGAGCCCACGGTGATCGGCGCCAACCATTTCGTGATCGGGACGACGTACTCGCTGGGGCACTGAGGCTTCAACGCACGCCGGCCGCGCGGGCTTGACGGGCCCGCGCGGCCGGTGCCACTTTGCGGCCGGTCGATGGCGAGTGCGCGGGCATGGACGCCCGCGGGACAGGTGAGGTTCGCAAGGAGGCGGACGACTGGGCCCGTTCCTGATCCACGGCGGGACGCTGGTGTGCATGGACGCCGCCCGCCGGGTGCTGAAGGGCGACCTGCTGGTCCTGGACGGCAGGATCGCCGCGATCGGCGACGCCGTGCCGCTGGCGCTGCGGTCGCTGCCGGGCGGACGCGCCCCCGAGAGCTTCGACGCGCACGGCGCGCTGGTGCTGCCCGGGTTCGTGCACGCGCACCTGCACCTCGTGCAGACGCTGTTCCGCGGCCTCGCCGAGCAGAGCGACCTGCTCACCTGGCTGCGCACCTCGATCTGGCCGCTCGAGGCGGCGCACACCGAGGCCTCGATCGCCGCCTCGGTGCGCCTCGGTGCATGTGAGCTGATCGCCGGCGGCGTGACGTGCGTGAACGACATGGGCACCGTGCACCACGCCGACGTGCTGCTGGAGACGCTCGCCGCCACCGGGCTCCGCGGCTTCACCGGCCCCGCGCTCATGGACCAGGGCGAGCAGGTGCCGCCCCGGCTGCTCGAGGGCGCCGACACGGCACTCGCGCGAGCGCTGGCGCTCGCGCGCCGTCCACACGCCCGCGTGCGCGTCTCGCTCGCGCCGCGCTTCATCCTTTCTTGTAGTGAGCGGCTGTGGCGCGACGTCACCGATGCGTCGCGCGAGCACGGGTTGCTCGTCCACACCCACCTCGCCGAGTCGCCCACCGAGGGCGGCGAGGTGAAGGACGCGGTGGGGAGCCACGCGGCGCCCTACTTCGCCGCGCGCGGCGTGCTGTCACCGCGCTTCGTGGGGGCGCACGGCGTCTGGCTCGACGATGACGAGCTGGGACTGATGAAGTCGGCGGACGCGGCGCTGGTCCACTGCCCGGGCTCGAACCTCAAGCTCGGCTCGGGG
>DATLUU010000221.1:0-4733 GCA_035577885.1 Verrucomicrobiia bacterium | reverse complement strand
GGGGTTACTTGGATTCCGCCGTCCGATCGGCAGCGCGGCGGACCCCTCGCGCCCGGCCGATCGGCACCGCCCTCCGAAACGTCACGGCCCCCCGCCCGGGTGGGGCGAGGGGCCTGCAGAGCACCGAATCCGATCCTACTTCTTGCCGCCGCCGGCTACGGCCACCGAGCCCCAATCGGACTTCTGCTGCAACGACATCCCCTGGCTCTCGAACGTGTATCCCGTCTTCTTGGACTTGTAGACCCAGGTCTGGAGCGGCTTGCCGTCGGTCTCCCAGTCGTAGATGGCGTCAGGGTTGCCGGCGGTCGCCTGCGTGCTCGCGGCGCTCGAACCCGCCTTGGCAGACTTCACCCGACCCCCGATGTCCGTCACCGCCTGGCCGCGCGAGAGCGCGAGGTACATGACCAGCATCTCCGTGGACTTCGGGTTGTTCTGGAGTTTGTTGTAGACGTTGCCCAACTCGTGGAAGATCTCTTTGTTCGGCTCGGGCGAACGGGCGAGGGCGTCGTTCAGAACCGTGACCGCATCGGCGCCGCGCTGCATTTCGGTCAGCGTGCGCGCCAGACCGAGCTGGCTGTCGACGTCGTCCGGCTTGTTCTTGACCGCCAGGCGCCAGTACTTCTCGGCCATCGCCAGCTCTCCGGCGTTGCGCAGCGACTGGCCGGCCATGAACGCCTCGTCCGCATCCGTGGGGCGCGCGTCGGACGCCTTCGCGTAGGCGAGGCCGGATGCCTTCCAATCCGCCGCCTTGTTCTTGTTGCCGTCCTGCTGCGCGCGCTGCATATAGGCATCGCCGAGCGCCGCGTTGGCGTCCGCATCCGCGGGCGAATCCTTCAGGATCCGCTCGTAGTAGGCGATCGCCTCGTCGTACTTCTTCCCGTCGAGCAGGGTCCGGGCGTAGCGCTTCCGCACCGCGCCCTGGACCTCGATCAGAGGCACGTAGGCCGGGTTCTGCTTCAGGCCGTCGGTCGCGAGCTTCTCGGCCGTCAGATAGTCGCCCTGCAGGTAGTGGGCGTAGGACAGCATGCGGACGCTGGACAGCGAGTCGGGCAGCACGGCCATGGCCCGGCGCAGCGCGACCTTGGCCGAGTCGAGTTGCCTCATCGCCTCGTCGTAGAGCTGCTTGTCCTGCGCGCTGGGCGTGCCGGGGAGCTCCTGGTACGCCTGCGTCGCATTGTTCACGTCCTGGATGCCCTCGTTGTTCCAGCGCACCCAGGTGGACAGGCGGTTCGTGACCACGGCGTCCAGCTTCTTCTTGTCGCCCTTCGCCGTGAGCCCGGTGATCGCCGTCGCGAACGCCTTGCCGGCGCCCTCGGCGTCGTTCAGATCGGCGCAGGCCAGCCCGAGCACGCCGATGGCCTCGAAATCCTGGCCGTCCTGCGCCGCGCACTGGTTCAGCGTCGCCACCGCCTTCCCCATCTCGCGACGGTAGTCCTCGTAGTTGCCCTTTGCTTTGTCCGCGATCGCTTGCGTGTAGTACTGGATCCCGCCGGCACAGAACGGATTGCGCGCGGACGCCACGCCCGCGCCGAACCACAGGGCCGCCACCGAGAGCACGGCCGAGAGGACACGCTTGTTCAAGTCACTCCTCCTGATTGGGATCTAGACGAGGCGGTTGCCGTTCACCTGCAGGCCGAACGTGGCCCCCAGGTGCTTGGCCGCCTTGCGTGACGCGAGCATGCGCGTCATGAAGATCTCGAAGTACTCCATGACGTGGGAGATCTTGGGGTCGATCGTGAGCTCGAGCGTGATGTGCTTCTGGTCGCCGTCCACGTTGAGGAAGCTCTTCTCCACCGCGTAGTTCACGCGGTCGTGGATGTCGAACTTGATCATGTCGGGATTGCGCACGCGGGTGCGGTGCACGTCGCTCTTGTCGGCGAGGATCAGCGCCGCCGCCACGTCGTTCACCGGGTCGCCGTCGTTCTCGTGGTGGTTCCCGATGGCGGCGATGACGGTGAGGATCTCCTCGTCCGGCATGCCGAAGTCACGCAGGAGCTGCATCGCCATGACACCGCCGGTCTGCGCGTGGTGGTCGCGGTTCACGCTGTTGCCGATGTCGTGGAGCGTGCCGGCGATCGCCGCCAGCTCGGCCTCGCGCTCGGGCCGGCCCATGCGTTTCAAGACGTTGAACGCGATGCGCGACACCAGGCCGACGTGGCGCTCGCCGTGCTCGGTGTAGCCGATCTGCTCGAGCGCCGCGTCGGCCATCTTGACGTACAGGCGCACCCGGGGGTTCTCCCGGACGTATTCGAAGGTCAGCGGCGACGGCGGGGCCCCCGGGGAGGCGCCGTCGACGGCCGTGCGGACGGTTGTTGGGCTCATTCCAGAGGAAACCCCATGCGGGAAGGATGCCACCGCGGTTCGGGCAGCGGGCGGGTAGTGAGCGGAACGAGCCTAGGGGTGCAACTTGAACAGCGTCAAGCCTGAGCGGACGCGCCTGACAGCCCCCTGACGGGCCCGATCGACGCTGCTGGCCGCGGCGTCCGCGCACGGGTGAGTTGAAGTCGCGACACGCGATCCGGGCCCCTCGCCGGCTCACAGCACTTCGATCGGGTCCACGTCGGCGATCACCCTGGTCTTGCCGTGGCCCGGCCGGTCGCTGTCCGCGAGCAACGTCGCCGCGATCTCGCGCAGCGGCGCACCGGCCGCGGACTTCAAGAGCACGTGCCAGCGGTAGCGGCCGCGCAGCCGCGAGAGCGCCTGCGGCGCGGGTCCGAGCACGGTGATGTCGCGCGTGCCCGCGAGCGCCCGCGCGCGCACGGCGAGCGCGGTGGCAGCCTGCTCCACCTCGGCTTCGTCCGTGCCGTCGACGAGCAGCGTCACCAGGCGGGTGAACGGCGGATAGCCGGCCTCGCGCCGCTCCTCCAGCTCGCGCTTGCGGAACGCGCGCTCGCCCGCGATCACGTCCGCCGCGCCGACCGCGGCGATCGCCGGGTGCTCGGGCGTGCACGTCTGCACCAGCACCTCGCCGAGCTGCCTGCCGCGGCCCGAGCGGCCCGCCACCTGCACCAGGAGCTGGAACGTGCGCTCGGCGGCGCGGAAGTCCGGCAGGTGGAGCGCCACGTCGGCATCCAGCACGCCCACGAGCGTGACCCGCGGAAAGTCGAGACCCTTGGCGATCATCTGCGTGCCGAGCAGGATGTCGCCCTCGCCGCGCGCGAACTTCGCCAGCACCTCGCCCGGCCCGGCCTGCGCACGCGCCACGTCGAGGTCCAAGCGCAGCACGCGCGCGCTCGGGAACACCGTCGAGAGCTCGCGCTCGGCGCGCTGCGTGCCGGCGCCCGCGTAGCCGAGCAGCGCCGCGCCGCACTTCGGGCACACGTCGGGCACCCGCTCGACATGGTCGCAGTAGTGGCAGCGGAGGACCTTCGGCTCGACGTGGAGCGTGAGCGAGATGTCGCAGCGCGGGCACTCCGGCGTGTGGCCGCAGCCGCGGCACTGGATGTGGTGCGAGTGCCCGCGGCGGTTGAGCCAGAGCAGCGACTGCTCGCCGCGCGCGAGCCGCTCGGCCAGCGCCGCGCGCAGCGGCGAGGAGAGCACGCCGGGGCCGCTCCCCTCGCGGCGCAGGTCCACCACGCGCAGCACCGGCGCCGGGCGCTTGTCCACGCGCTCCGGCAGCTCGAGCCGGCGGTACTTCCCGCGCGCCGCGTTCGCCTGCGTCTCGAGGCTCGGCGTGGCCGAGCCCAGCACCACCGGGATCTGGAGCATCTGCGCGCGCCGCACCGCCACGTCGCGGCCGTGGTAGCGGAGCTGCTCGCTCTGCTTGTAGGCGGGCTCGTGCTCCTCGTCGACCACGATGAGCTTGAGGTTCGGGAGCGGCGCGAAGACGGAAGAGCGCGCGCCCACGACCACGTCCAGCGCGCCGCGGCGCGCGAGCTCCCAGTTCTTGCGGCGCGTGCCGAGGGGCAGGTAGCTGTGGAGCGGCGCCACGCGGCCGCCGAAGCGCTTGGCGAACACGTCCAGCACCTGGGTCGCGAGCGCCACCTCGGGCACGAGCACGAGCGCCTGCCCGCCCGCCTCGCGCGCCGCGCGCGCCGCGCGCAGGTAGACCTCCGTCTTGCCGCTCGCGGTGACGCCGTGGAGCAGGAACGGCTGGAAGCCGCCCTTGGCCACCGCGGCTTCCAGTGCGGCGGCCGCGTCGCGTTGCGCGGGCGTGAGCGTGAGGCGCTCCGGGATCGGCATGCGCAGCACGCGGTCCTCGGAGCCCGGTGCGGCGGCCTGCCGCCGCGCCCGTGAGCGGGCGAAACCTTCCTGGCCACCGGGGAGTGCTGCCGCGATCACCTCGCCGGGGGGCGCCAGGTAGTACTCCGCCACCCAGCGCGCGAGCGCCAGCACGTGCGCCGACAGGACCGGCGCGCCCAGAACCTTGGTGATGTCGCGCACGCTCTCGAGCGGCGTGCTGGCGATGCGCTCGACGAGCACGCCGCGCACGGCGCGCCCGCGGAACGGCACCTCGACCGGCGCGCCGGGAAGGGCGGCGGCATCGAGCGCGTCGGGCACGCGGTAGGTGAACAGCTGCCGCACGGGCACCGGCAGCGCGATCAGGGCATAGGACATGGGCAGAGGCGGAGGGGGCGGCGGGGATGGGAATCGCGGACAGTGCGCCGAGTAGGTCAGCCGCGCAAGAACGAAGGCCCGCGGCTTTCGCCGCGGGCCTCGTGGCACGTCCTGATGGACGGGGGGCTTGCCTTAAGCCTGCATCCTCTGCTGCGACGTCCCGTGGCCGAGGATGG
>DATLUU010000220.1:0-6411 GCA_035577885.1 Verrucomicrobiia bacterium | reverse complement strand
GCGCGCGCCGTGCTGGCGGAGAGCTTCGAGCGCATCCACCGCTCGAACCTGGTCGGCATGGGCGTGCTGCCGCTGGTGTACGAGAGCGGCCAGAGCGCCGAGTCGCTGGGGCTCACGGGCCGCGAAGTCTTCGACATCTCGGGACTGGAAGTCGGCTTGAAGCCGCGGCAGAAGGTCACCGTGCGGGCGAAGCGCGAGGATGGTTCAGTGCTCGAGTTCGACGCCATCGCCCGGCTCGACACGCCGATCGACGTCGAGTACTACAGGAACGGCGGCATCCTGCAGACCGTGCTCAGGAAGCTCGCGAAGGCGTAGCGCGGGCCGCATCTGGCGACGGGCGGGCGCGGCCCGCCCTGCATCACCGGGGACGATATCGTCGCCCCGCTCCACGTGTTCTCCCGCCGGTGACCCTCAACCCGGCGCACCGGACACCGCTTGCGAGCATCCTGACGATGTCTTGAAGCGCCGCACGCCCCCAAGGAGGTGGTTCCCAAGGAAAGCCCTCGACCGATCGTGTTGATGGATCCACCCCGAGTCCAAGGCCGCACTCGCGGGACGAGCACTTCGAAGCCCACTTCTCAACAGGAGGACTCCGATGAAGTCGCTTTCCGCAGTGGCCGTGGTCACGGCTTTGTTGGTCGCCGGCAGCACCCCCGTCCTCGCCGCAGAGTCGGCAGCCGGCGGACTTGGATTCCGCGCGAACGCCATCCACACGCCCAATGCGTCCGAGCTGCGTCTCGACGCGCCGGTCGGCGTCCGCTGGTGGCTCGGCCCACAGAAGGTGGGCGTGGACCTCGGCGTCGGGTACGCCTCGCACCACGACGACCTGGCGGACAAGAACACCTCGGACTGGAGCCTCGACGTTGGCATCCCGATCGCGCTCAAGAGCTGGGAGCGCGTGCGCGTGATCGCCCGCCCGGGCATCAACTACACGAGCCAGGAGGATTACGTGCCCGGATCGACGGCCGGCACGACCGAGAAGATCACGGACAAGTTCACCACGGTCACGGGCGAGGTCGAGGCCGAGGTGTTCCTGCTCGAGAACGTGAGCCTGTCGGCGAGCGAAGGGATCGGCTGGGTGAGCTACGACCCCGGCGAGTCGGGGGAGAAGACCACGACCGACTTCACCACGTTCGGCCGGAACTTCACCTCGGTCGGTTTCCACGTCTACTTGTGGGGAGCGAAGTAGCGATCACGCGGGGGCCGGAGACTTGCGGGCCGGCCCCCGCCTCGCTCACTGCGTGCGCACGATCCGCCGGCTGAGCAGGCGGCCCTGCGAGCGCATCTGCACGAGGTAGACGCCGGGCGCCACGCGGGTGCCGCGCTCGTCGCGACCGTCCCAGAGCAGCAGGCCGGCACCCGGCTCGCGCTGCTCGTCTTCCAGCATGCGGACGCGCCGCCCGCTCACGTCGAGTATCGCGATCTCCACGGGTCCAGGCTCCGCGGTGACATAACGGATCATTGCCCCATCGCGCATCGGGTTCGGGTAGGGCGGCGACAGGGCGATCTCGAGCGGTGAGGCAGGCGGGGCGTTCGTGAGTGCCGCGTCCCAGTCGACCGACAACACGTCGCTGGTACCGCCGCTCATGAACACGAACCGGTCGTTGGGCGGGTCGAACGCTCCGCAGAAGCCGACGCGGGCCGCGGGTGCGGCGCCCGCAGGCTGGATCTGGAGCCATTGGTTGGTGGCGTCGAACGGGAGCGCCCACACCTCGTTGAAGCTGCTGCCGGCGAGGTTCCGGCCCCCGTACTCGAGCAGCCGGTCGCGCACGGGGTCGTAGCCCCAGGCGGCAAGATAGCGCGCCGAGGGCGGGAGGCTCGAGGCGAGCGAGTGCCAGTGGGGAGTGCCCGCGAGCAGCAGGTAGTGCGTGTCCGTGAACACGTTGGTGAAGTCGGTGCCGCCGCTGACGACCATCCGGTCGCGCACCGGATCGTAGATCGCGCCGTGCGTGGAGCGAGGCGTCGGGGTCCCGATGTCGGGGGGCTGGAACGTCCACGCGGGCGTGCCCCCGAGGTCCAGCATCCATACCTCGTTGTTCGAGGTCGATCCCCCCGTGCCACCGAATACCACCATCCGGTCGCGCACCGGATCGTAGATCGCCGAATGCAGGTACCGCGCCGAGGGTCGGGTTCCCGTGGGCGAGAGCAGCTGCCATGTCGGCGTTCCCGAGAGCTGGAGCGCCCAGACCTCGACGTACACCTGGAACGGGGAGAAGTTCACGCCGCCGAACACGAGGACGCGATCACGCGGCGCGTCGTAGATCGCGCTCGCGTAGCCGCGCGGCTCGGGCGGGGTGCCCGACGGCGCGAGCTGCGTCCACACCGGGGGGCCGCTCAGGTCCAGGCTCCAGAGCGCGTTGCTCGCCACGTTCGACGCATCCACGCCGCCGAACGCCAGCAGTCGATTGCGCACGGGGTCGCGCAGGACGGCGTGGCCGCGCGCCTGCCGCGGCCCCGGCGTGAGCGTGGTCCACGGGTGCGTTCCGCCGAGAGCCCACCCGAGTACGTCGATGGAAAGCGACGGCGTACCGCCACCGACGACGACGAGCCGATCGCGCGCGGGATCGACGATCGCGGCAGCCCACTCGCGCGCCGCCGGGCTCGGGGTGGAGCTCGAGGGCACGTTCCATGCGGCCGTGCCCGCGAGCGAGAGCGTCAGCACCGTGGCCTGCAGGGCGCTCGCTCCGCGCCCACCGTAGACGACCATCTGATCGTGGCCGGCGTCGTAGGCCACGGCAGCCCGCTCACGCGCCACCGGTTCACCGCCCGCAAGCGGGACGAGCGCCCAGGTGCCGCCGGCGCCCATCGGCAGCGCCCAGGTGTCGCTGAGCAACGTGCCGCTGCTGTCGGCGCCACCGAAGACGAGCAGCCGATCGCGCACCGGGTCGTAGATGCCGGAGGCGGATTGTCGCGCGGGCGGTCGAGGACCGCTCGTGGCGAGCGGGCTCCACGCGCTCGAGCCCGCGAGCGGAAGCGCCCAGCCATCGGAGAGGATGTGCCCCTCGTGATCGATCCCGCCGAAGATCACGAGCCGGTCGTGGGTCGCGTCGTACACGGTGACATGCTCCTCGCGCGGCGGGACGAGCGCGCCGCCGCTGCCGAGGAACGTCCACTGCGGGGCACCGGCGAGCGAGAGCGCCCACAGGTCGTTGTAGGTCGTCGTGCCGTCGGAGCCGCCGAAGACCAGCAGGCGGTCGCGCACCGGGTCGTAGACGACGCCTGCCGAGCGGCGCGCGAGCGGGCCCCCGGTCGCGGTCAGCGGACTCCAACCGGAGGCTCCCGATAGCGGCAGCGCGAACACGCCGTTCGTGAACCCCGCGTTCGACTCGCCTCCGAACACGAGCAGACGATCGCGCACCGGATCGAGGACCGCGCCGTGTCGCCGCCAATCCGCGACCACGAGCGGCGCCCATCTCGCCTCGGGGCTCGTGAGTGCGGGAGCCATCGGAGCCGCGCCGGACGGGGCGGGAGAGAACAGGGCGGCGCAGGCGAGCGCGGCCGCGGCGAAGCCGGTGCGTCGCCGAGGACGGGACGGCGTCCAGTGCACGGGCACACTCCGGAAGCGAGCGAGTCGGACCGAGGGCACGGCGTTCCGGCCGTCGACGGCCAGATGCGCACGCGGGGGGGGGCGTCCCGGTGGCCGCAGTCTACGCCGCGCCGGCCCCGCCGCGGAAGCGGAAACAGGCTGACGATCGCGCCCCGGCCGCGCAAAGAACTCGGCCCGGCACTTCACGCGTGCCGGGCCGAGCACCTTGGTCGTTCAAGACGCGTCAGTACTTCACCACCGCCTGCTCCTCTCGCTGCTCCTTCTCCCACCAGAATGGCGGCCGCTTCCGCACGCGCGGCGCGATCTCGTCGAGCGTCGAGGCGTCGTAGAGCCGGCCGTTCTGCATCACGCGTGACACGCTCTCGGTGTTGTGGATGTCGGCGAGCGGGTCCTTGTCCATGATCACCAGGTCCGCGAGCTTGCCGGTCTCGAGCGAGCCGATCTCGGCGTCGTAGCCCAGGTACTGAGCGCCCTCGAGCGTGCCGCAGCGCAGCGCTTCGTGCGGTGTCATGCCGCCCAGCACCATGCTCCACAGCTCCCAGTGCGCGCCCAGTCCTTCGCGCTGGCCGTGGGCACCGATGTGCACCTGCACACCGGCCTTGTGCAGCTTGTTCGCCTCCTCGGCCACGGTGATGTGGTTCCACTCGTTGTCCGGCGCGGTCTGCGGCCGGCGCGCGCGCGCATCCAGCGTGCGCCGCGGCACGAAGCGCTGCAGCCGCTCGTCGGCCCACACCTGCGTATGCGCGTACCAGTAGTGCTCGCCGTCCAGGCCGCCGTAGGCGACGTTGAACGTGGGCGTGTAGCCGACCTTGGTGCCGCTCCAGAGCTGCACCACGTCGTCGTACATGTGAGCGAGCGGGATGGCGTGCTCGACGCCCGTGTGGCCGTCGATCACCATGGTCATGTTGTGCGGGTAGAGCGCGCCGCCTTCGGGCACCACGCTCATCTGCGTCTGGCGCGCGGCCTCGAGCACCATCTGGCGCTCGTCGCGCCGCGGCTGGTTGTAGCTCTTCACGCTGTTGGCGCCGTAGGCCTTCATGCGCCTCAAGTGCATGAGCGCATCGCCCAGGCTGTCCACGTCGGCGTGGAAGTCGCCCTTGGCGCCGTAGAGGATGGTGCCGGTGGAGAAGATGCGCGGCGCGATCACCAGCCCGGCACGCTGCATCTCCTGGTGCGTGAAGATCTCGTAGGAGTCGTTCGAGGGATCGTGCAGCGTGGTGACACCGAACGCGAGCGAGGCGCCGTCGATCCACGACGACTGCGGGATCAGGCCCTCCGAGCCCATGCCGCCGTGCCAGTGGCAGTCGATGAAGCCGGGCGTGATGGTCTTGCCCGCGCAGTCGATGACCTTCGCACCCTTGGGGATGCTCACGCTCGAGCGCGGGCCGATCGCGGTGATGCGGCTGCCGGTGACCACGATGGCGCCGTCGTCGATGATCTCGTCGCCCTTCATGGTCACGAGCTTCGCCCCGGTGAGCGCGATCACGCCGGCCGGCTTGTCGAGCGCGTAGCGGAAGCCGATCCCCTGGTGGCTCGCGGGCTTGTCCACGATCGAATCCGGGGCGCCCGCCGCGAACTTGAACAGCTCGGTCAGGGGTCGCGTGTAGAGCTGGTCGCCCAGCGACCAGTGGAGCGTCTTCGAGTCGCCAGACCAGGCGAGCCAGTCGCCGGCGTCGTTCGAGACCAGCTTCACCGGCAGGTCGCGCATGCCGGTGCCGATGTCGACCGGTCGTCCCGCGCGCACGGCGGGCGCCACCCACACCCTGTACTTCTCGTGGAACGCGATCCACTTCTCGTCGGGGGAGAGCGCGGCCTCGGTGAAATAGACGCCCTTGAGGTGCGTGCGCTCCTCGCGGCCGTCGAGGCCGATGCTGAAGATCGAGCGGTCGTCCTGATCGTTCCCGTTCACGTCGACGAGGTAGACGCGGTCGTTCGCGGCGCCGAACATGGGATTCTGACCGTGCTGCGAGATGCGCTTCGAGGGCCCGCCGGAGGCGGACACGGAATAGATGCCGGGCTCGCGCGCCCACGCGGTGGAGAAGAGATACCCGCCGGTGGTGGCGCGGTAGACGATCGTGGAGCCGTCCGGCGAGAACACGGGCTCGACGTAGTGGCCGGGCTGCTTCGTCACCACCTTGCCGCTGCCGCCGCCCGCGGAGATCACGCGCACGCTCCCGAGCGTGGAGTCGTTCCACGTCGTGTAGACGATGCGGCTGCCGTCTCGCGACCACGACGGGAAGAACTCCCAGTGATCGGACTGGGTCGTGAGCCGGTGCGGTTTACCGCCCGGCAGGTCCTTCACGTAGAGATGCCCCATCGCCGAGTAGACGACACGGCCGCCCTTGGGCGACACGCTCACCCAGCGCAGCATGTGCGCGCTCATCGAATCGGGCCCCACCGCCACCGGGAAGTGGAGCGCCTCGGTGACGCGGCGCGTGTCGGCGACGTGGAACGGGATGTCGCGCACCTGCTTCGTGGCGACGTCGATCCTGTGGATGCCGCCCGCGGCCCAGAACACGATCGACTTGGAGTCCGCCGTCCACGACATCCCGGGATAGGTGCCGTGCATGGCCCAGATCTCCTGCAGGTCGCGGTCCAGGCCGGCATAGAGCGGGTGCTCCTCGCCGCTCTGGAGGTCCATCACGTGCAGCACGCTCCGGAAGCGCACGCGCTTGATGTAAGCGAGCCACTTGCCATCGGGCGAGGGCGTGGGCCGGCTGGCACTCCCGGGCCCGCCCGCCACCGACGTGATCTCGCCGCTCTCGCGGTCGAGGCGCTGGATCACGTAGATCTGGCCGTTGCCGTCCTTGTTGTAGTCGAACGACGGTCCCGGCGTGGCGTCCATGCTCCAGTAGAGGTAGCGG
>DATLUU010000219.1:0-2745 GCA_035577885.1 Verrucomicrobiia bacterium | reverse complement strand
GAAGATGAAGCTGGACCACTGAGCGCCGGCCCCGGGGCGACGCGGGCGAACGTCAGCGACGCCCACGTGCTCTCCCAGTCGGCGATCGCGCGCTCGCGGCACGGTTCCATGTGCACGACGCTCACGAGCCACTCCCCTGCGTCGCGCACCGGTATCGTGACCGCGCCGGCAGCGTCGCTTCGACCTTGCCATGCCACGCGCACCGAGTCGCGCTCGAACACAGCGCGCGGCGCCCCCTCGGAAGCGAGCGCGGTCCGCCACGCCTTGACGAGCGCGCCGGCGACTGGCCCGCCCTGCCACAGCACGTGCACGCGCAGCGCGGGGCCGGTTCCGGGCGCGCTCTCCGGCACCAGCTCGAGCGGCATCCCCACGACCGCGGTCGCGCGCGCGGCATCCGCGCCCGCGAGCCAGGCCTTGGCGCAGCGGCGATAGCGCTCGCGGCCCGGCGCGGCGCTCCCCTGCCGCGCCGCGAGCGGGCCGTCGAGGCCCTCCACCTTCAAGTAGTCGTCGAACTGCGCCGCAGGGAGCTGGATCGGCAGGAAGTCCGATTCGAACCCGACCATCGCACCACCGCCGTCGGTGGGATCGAACCGCGTCCACGTCACCTCGCCGGGCGTCGCGCCACGCGTGAGGTCGATGGGCTTCGCGGTACGAAGCGTGAAGCGCACCGCGTGATCGGGTGACCACGGTTTCTTCTCGCCGCGGAAGCCCGTGCCGGCAACGGCGCCGAGCTCGATCGTCGAGCCCTTGACCGGGTCGTAGCGGCTGGGCGCGATCCAGAACTCGTGCGCGGCCACCGGCCGAGCGAGCGCGAGGAGCGCGACCAAGAGAGAGCTCATGGAAACACGGTTCATGCCCACATTACGGAGCGCGATGCGGATCGGATGAGGTCATCCGGCCACGCTCCACGCGCGTAGTGACGGTGTCCGTGGGAGCGAAACGCGGTGAGCGCTCCCAGGTCCGCACCCCACGCTCACGCACCGCCACACGGCTCGAGAAGCTCGGGCCAGAGAGGAAGCTCTCCATGGATGCTGGATCTAGGCATCGCAGACCCCTGGCCGCGGCCACCCTGCTGGCGACGCTCGCTGCGGTGGCGCTCGCCCCCGCGACCGCGCTCGCCTCCAGCCACAGCGAGGCGCCCGGCACGTCGAAGGACCGCCTCGCCGACGACACCGACCTCTACGCCTGGGTGGCGGCCGACGCGCCCGACGCGGTGACCATCGTCGGCAACTGGGTGCCGCTGATCGAGCCCAACAGCGGCCCCAACTTCGCCGGCTTCGACGACAACGCGCACTACTACATCAACGTCGACAACGTCGGCGACTCGAAGAAGCACCTGCGCTTCGAGTTCACGTTCAACACCACGCGGCAGAACCCGAACACGTTCCTCTACAACACCGGTGTGGTGTCGAGCCTGAACGACCCCGACCTGAACGTGCGCCAGGGCTGGACGCTCACCCGCGTCGACGTGGACGCCCACAGCGAGACCGTGATCGGCTCGGGCCAGGTGGCGCCCTACTTCGTGGGCCCGGTGTCGATGCCCGATTACGCCTCGCTCGCCAAGGCGGCGGTGCAGACGCTCGGCGACGGCACCAAGGTGTTCGTGGGCCCGCGCGACGATCCGTTCTTCGTCGACCTGGCCGCGGTGTTCGACCTCCTGAGCATCCGGAAGCTGCCGGGGAACAAGGGCAAGGGCGTGGATGGCGTCGGCGGCTACAACGTCATGAGCATCGTCATCCAGGTCCCGAAGACCCGGCTGACGAAGGACGGCACGGCGCCCGATCCCTCGCGCGCGAACAACGTCATCGGCCTCTGGGACACGGCGGAGAGGCTCAGGAACCAGGTCATCAACGGCGACGGCACCATCACCGTGTCCGGCCCCGAGCAGCAGGTGTCGCGCCTCGGCATGCCGCTCGTGAACGAGATCGTGATCCCGCTCGGGAAGAAGGACCTGTTCAACGCCAGCGAGCCGGAGAACGACGTCGCGAACTTCGGCGCCAACGTGGTCGACCCCGAGCCGGCGAAGCTGCTGCACGCGCTGTTCGGCATCAACGTGCCGCCGGCGCCGCGCAACGACCTCGTCGCGGTGTTCGCGACCGGCGTGCCGGGGCTGAACCAGCCGGCAAACGTGTCGCCGGGCGAGATGCTGCGGCTCAACATGAGCATCCCGCCGGCGACGAAGCCAAGCCGGTTCGGCGTGCTCGCGGGCGACCTCGCCGGGTTCCCGAACGGCCGCCGGCTCGCCGACGACATCGTCGCCATCGAGCTCAAGGCCGTCGCGGGCGCGACGTACCCGCTCGTGGCGCCGTCCTACACGCCCGACGGGGCGGCGGGCCTGCTCACGCAGCAGCCGTTCAGCCCGGCCTCGCCCGGCGCGGGCCGGTACCTCCCGTCGTTCCCGTACGTCGGGACGCCGCACGACGGCTTCAGCACACCGTCGCCGTCCTGACCCGCTGACCCTCGGTGCTCCGGCGGCGTGACATCCGCCGCCGGAGCGCCGGCGTGTACCCGAGGAGGAGAGATGCACGCGCACGACCACCGCCACGATCACGACCACTCGCACCAGCACGACCACAGCGCCGCGCACCGCCCGCATGAGGAGGCCGTCGTGCTCGAGCTGGGCGAGGAGCTCGGCGCGCTCGTCGTCTACACCGACCGTGCGCTGCTGCACCAGGAGATCGAGATCAGCCCGGAGGGCGACGACGACGGCCGCAGCCACAAGGACGTGCTCGAGCGCGTCGTGGC
>DATLUU010000218.1:0-8092 GCA_035577885.1 Verrucomicrobiia bacterium | reverse complement strand
TGGCGATGTTCAGCCGCCACGACCCACCTGTGAACCCAGCCAAGCCCTGGCTGACGCCGCTCCGGAACCTGGGCCCCACTGCGTGGGGCGTGCTGTGGTGGCTCGCGAGGCTCAGCACACGGAGCTGGTTCCGCGAGGTCGACGTCATCCGCCGCGAGATGGGGTTGCCCGCGACCAGGCGCCACCCGATGTTCGACAACGCCTCATCCGACCTCCACCTCGTGCTGTTCTCGCCCGAGCTGTCGGAGCCGCAGCCGGACTGGCCGGCGAGCGCGGTGCAGACGGGCTTTCCCGTGCACGACCGCGGCGAGTCTGGCGAGCGGCTGCCGCTCGCGCTCGACGTGTTCCTGCGCCAGGGCACGCCGCCGATCGTGTTCACGCTCGGCTCCTCGGCGGTCCACGCCGCGGACGGCTTCTACGTCGCCGCGGCCGAGGCGGCACGCGCCCTCGGCCGGCGCGCGGTGCTGCTCACGGGCGAGCAGGGCTTGAACCCGGTGCCCGGCGTGCCGTCGGTGGTGCACGCGCCCGCCGGCGCTCCGATCGTGACGGTTCCCTACGCGCCGCACTCGGAGGTCATGCCGCGCGCGTGCGCGGTGGTGCACCAGGGCGGTGTCGGCACCACGGCGCAGGCGATGCTCGCCGGCAAGCCCATGCTCGTGGTGCCGTTCAGCCACGACCAACCCGACAACGCCGACCGCCTGCGCCGCCACGGCGTCGCCCGCGTGCTCGAGCGCTCGCGCGTGAGCGCGGCCGCGTTCACGAGCGAGTTGCAGGCGCTGCTCGCCGACGAGCCGCTCGCCGCGCGTGCGCAGGCGATGGCGGCGCGCATGAAGCAGGAGCCCGGCGCCGCCGGCGCCGCGGACGCGATCGAGGCGCTGCTGGCTAAGAGCGGACGTGCTTCGCGGGCGGCGACATCCGCCTGAGGGTCTCGCGCAGCGGCGCCATCACCTTCTTCGTCACCTCGGGGTCGCGGTTCGTGAGCACGATGAGCGTGACGTCGCCCTCGTGCTGCCACTCGCTCGAGATCCCCGGCGCGCCGCCCGCGAAGCCGAAGCCGCCATCCGCCGGCGGCCCGCCCGCGTTCGCGTTCTGGTCGGGCCGCGTGCCGCCCGTCACCCACGCCGACCACGCCGGCCCACAGAGCTTCGAGCCGAGCAGCGCGTGGTCGAACTTGAGCAGGTCCGCGGTGGTCGAGTATCCGCCGCCCGCGGCGCTGCCGCGCGCCGGGCGCGTGCCCTGGTTGTCGCGCTCGTCGCCGCCGCCCTCCTGCGTGTAGCCACGCGCCACCTTCGGCGTGCCGTCACCCTCGATCGGATAGCCCGTGCTCTTCATCCCCGCAGGGGCGAAGACGTGTCTCGCGAGGTAGTCGTAGTAGTCCTCGCCGGACGCCTTGGCGATGACCTCGCCCAGCAGCGCGTAGCCGCCGTTCGAGTAGCGCTCGCTCGTACCCGGCGCGAACCACAGCGCCTGGTCGCGGATCAGCGCCAGGTAATCGCGGTTGTGCCGGAGCTTGCGCCTGTCCATGGCCTGGTAGGCGTCGTTGAAGAAGTCGCCCACGCCCGAGCGGTGGCGCGCCAGCATGTCGATGGTGATCGAGTCGGCGTGCGGAAAGTCGGGCAGGTACCTGGAGAGCTTGTCGTCGAGCGAGAGCTTGCCGGCCTCGGCGAGCTGCGCGACGGCCGTGCGCGTGAAGATCTTCCCGATCGAGCCGAGGTTGAGACGCGTGTCGGTGGTCATCGGCGTCTTCTTGGCTCGATCCGAGAGCCCCCAAGCGCTCGAGAGCAGGGTCGCGTCCCCTCGAGCCAGCAGCGCCACGCCCGAGAACTCACCGGCGCCGGCCTTCTGGTCGAGCGTGGCGCGCATGTGGTCCGCGGCGTCGCGGTCGGTGAGCGGCGGGCCGACGGGACCCGGCGCGCTTCCCATCTGCCCGGGCGGACCCGCCTCGAGGCGCACGCCGAGGAGCTTGTGCGGCGCGCTCTCCTCGCCCTGGAAGATCGCGGTCACCTCGTCGCCGTTCCCGGCCTTGCAGCGCACGCTCATCGACGTGGGATCCACGTTCACGACCTCGAGCGGCGTGAGCCCGCCCGAGCGCGCGAGCGTGGCGCGGCGGCGTTCCAGCCGGTCGTCGATCGAGACCTCGGCCAGCGCCGATGCCGCCATGTGCTCGCCGAGGAGCGAACGCGCGCCGGCGTCGTCGGCCTTCAACATCTCGAACCACGCGCGCACGTGCTGCGCGAGGTCGGTGTCGGGCCAGGTGAGGCCGGCCGCGTGGGCGGAGACCGTGAGCACGGTGATCGACGCCAGCCACAGGAGACGCTTCATCACATCCTCCGACAAGTCGAACTCGAGGGGAGCAGGTTCCTAAGAAAGTCTCGGCGAGCGCTATGAAGACGGCGTGAAGCGGCTCGCCCCCGGCAGACGCACGCGGAAACAGGCGCCCGCACCGGGCTCGCTCTCGACGCTCACCTCGCCGCCATGGAGTGCCGTGAGCTGGCGGACGATGGCAAGGCCCAGCCCTGAGCCGGCGCTGTCGCTGTCGCGCGCGCGGGACGCGTCCGCACGCCAGAAGCGGTCGAACACGTGCGCCTGCTGCTCCGGCGTGAGCCCGAAGCCGCTGTCGCGCACCTCGAGCCACGCCTCGCCGTCGCGCGCCGCGGCGCTCACGCGCACCTCGCCGCCCGCCGGCGTGTGCGCGATCGCGTTCGCGAGCAGGTTCCTGAGCACCTGGCCGATGCGCGCGGCGTCCACGTTCGCGGGCACCGGCGGCCCGTCCGCGAGCGCCAGGCGGACGCCGGCGCCCTCCGCGCGCGGGCGCACCGCGGCCACCGCCTGCGCGGCGACGTCGCGCAGGTCCTGCTCGGCGCGTTCGAGCGGCAGCCGCCCGGCCTCGGCGAGCGAGAGGAGCTGCAGGTCCTCGACCAGCCGCGCCAGCAGCAGCGTCTCGTCGTGGAGCGCGCGCAGGCCCGCGTCGTCGGCCGGCGCGAGCCCATCCTGGATCGCCTCGATCCGGCAGCGCAGGTTGGTGAGCGGCGTCCGCAGCTCGTGCGCGACGTCGGTCACCATCTGCCGGCGGAGCGCCTCCGCGCGCTCGAGCGAGTCGGCCATGCCGTTGAACGCGGCCGAGAGCTGGGCCAGCTCGGTGGCCCCCGCGACCGGCACGCGCGAGCGGAGGTCGCCCTGCGCCAGCCGCCGCGTCGCCTGCGTGAGCGAACGCAGCGGTGCCAGCACGCGGGTCGTGGCCACGAACAGGAGCGCGATGGAGATCCACGCGCCCGCCACCATCGGCCACAACAGCACGCGGCCCACGGCGCCGCGCACGGGATCGCCCGCCCCGGCACGTCCGTCGGGCGGGCGGCGCGGCATGTAGAAGGAGGTGACGATCCCGGTCACGCGGCCGTCTTCATCTTGAAGCTCGCGGCGAGGCGGGTGGTCGAACAGCAGCCGCATCATCCGCCCGTCACCTCCGTACTCGAGCACGATCGCGTCGTTCGGCCCGCCGGAAAGTCGGGCGCGGCGGAGGTCCGGGCGGCTCGCCGCGACCACCGCGCCAGACGACGACTGCAGCACCAGCTCGACGCCCGGCGCCCGGTGCACGGTGACGAGCACGCTGTCGGCCCCATGCCACTCGAACCCGGAGGCGGGCACCCGCTTGAGGCCCGGGCCCGGGGACCACGCCACGAGCCTCGCTGCCGCATCGGCCACGGACGACGTGTCGCGGCCGCCCTCCAAGCGGGCGAACTCCTCGACCAGCTGGTGGCGGGAGGAGATGAGGACGAACAGCACCACCGAGGCGGTGATGAACACCGTGGCCAGGGCGAGCTGGGTGCGCAGGCTCAGTCGCACGGCACGCCCTCGAAGCGGTAGCCGACTCCGAACACGGTGACGATGCGCCTCGGCCTCGAGGGATCGGGCTCGATCCGTCGGCGCAGGTTCATGACGTGCGCGTCGACCGTGCGCTCCTGAACGTCGGCCTCGCCGGCGAACGCACGCTCCACGAGCTGCGCCCGGCTGAAGGCGCGGAACGGGTGGCACGCGAGCGCCTCCAGGAGCGCCCACTCGCGTGGCGTCAGCTCGACTTCCGAGCCATCGACGTGCACCCGGTGCGCGCGCCGGTCCATGGTGAGACCTTCGAAGCGCAGCACCTCGACCGTGTCCGCCGGCGGTGCCCTGCGAAGGATCGCGCGCACGCGCGCCACCAGCTCGCGCGGGCTGAACGGCTTGACCACGTAGTCGTCGGCGCCCAGCTCCAGCCCCGCGATGCGGTCTTCCTCGGTGGCGAGCGCGGTGAGCATGACGATGGGCACGCTCACGCCCTCGTCACGCAGCCGCCGGCAGACGTCGCGGCCGTCGACGCGGGGCAGCATCAGGTCGAGGACGATCAGGTCGGGCTTCGACTCGCGCGCCTCGGCCAGCGCCTGCTCGCCGTTGAAGCCCACGAGCACGTCGAAGCCCGCGTGCTCGAGGTAGAGGCGGCACGTCTCGACGATCGTCTTCTGGTCGTCCACCACCAGCACGCGCGGCATGTTGAGGGCCTCGTTGCCAAGCCCTCGCCTGGGCTCGGGCCAGCCTCTGGAGCGGTCCTGTACAGCTTCGGACGCGATGATGAAGGAGATGTGAAGGCCGCGCGAGGCGCGCTTGCCTGCGCGCGCCGCTGCCGCCTAACCTGCGCGGGCTCGAACTCGCACCGTACGCATGGAGGGGGATCCCGTGTCGCGTCCCGCCGCACTCGTGCTCGTGACCGCATCGCTGTCGCTGGCACTCGCCGGCTGCTCGTCCAAGAGCCGGCCGATCATCACCGTCGGCAGCCAGAAGGTGACCGTGGCCGAGTTCGAGCGCATCGCCCGCGGCGCGCAGGCGCAGTACGAGGGCCGGCCCGACTCCGCCAAGGCGATGTTCATCCAGGACCTCGAGCGGCGCGCGCTGATGATGGAGATGGCGCACCAGCAGGGCATGGAGAAGTCGAGCGCCGTGGTCAACACCGACCGCGACAACGAACAGCGCGCGCTGGTCCAGTCGCTCTACGCCCGCATCGCGAACCCGGCGCAGCGGGTCTCCGAGGCGGAGGCGCGCGCGCTCTACGAGGCGCGGAACACCGAAGCGCAGGTGTGGCTGATCTACACCTCGAGCGAGCAGGCCGCACAGGCGGCGCTGGCGCGGCTCCACGCCGGCGAGCCGTTCGCTCAGGTATCGCATTCGTACAGCCTGCCCGGGCTGCTGCCGCCGGACGGCAACATGGGCTGGATCTCGCCCGGCGCGCTCCCGGACCCGCTGGACGGCGCGCTCCGCACGCAGAAGCTGAACGAGATCGGCGGCCCCTATCATTCGCGCGAGGGCTGGTTCCTGCTCGAGGTGGCCGAGCGCCGCGCGAAAGCGCAGGGCCCGTACGAGCTCCAGCGCAGCACGATGATGGACCTGATGCGCCAGCGGAAGCAGCGGGCCGCGTTCAACCGCGCCTACCTGGACTTGAAGGACGAGTACAACGTGCAGGCCGCGCCGGGCGGAGCACAGCTGCTGTTCCGCATCGAGAGCGCCTCGGACCCGCTCACGCCCACGCCCGACCAGCGCCAGATGCCACTCGCCACCTACACTGGCGGCGTCTACACGCTGAACGACGCGCTCACCGACCTGCAGCGCGCCGACCAGCAGAAGCCGCCCTTCAACCTGCTGCCCGCGATCGAGATCTGGATCGAGGCGCAGGTGATGACGCGCGTCGCCGTGATGGAGGCCCGCCGGCGCCACCTGAACGAGGAGCCCGACGTCGCCGCCAGCCTGCGCGCGCAGCGCGAACAGGCGATCCTGAACGGCATCTACCAGCAGGCGGTGGCCGGCGTGCCCGCGCCCGGACCCGACCTGGTGAAGATGGCCTGGGAGCGCGTGCGCCACATGTACCCGAAGCTCGTGTCGGTGCACGTGGCGGTGCTCGAGGTCGCCGACTCGAGCGTGGCGCGGCGCATCTACGAAGCGCACGCGACCGTGCCCCTGCTCGCGGACGCGGCGAAGCAGGTGGATGCCGCGCTCAAGGTCACCGAGACCACGGTGAAGTACCCGAACACCGACGCCGACTGGACCTCGTTCACCGGGCTGTTCGTGCAGCTGCAGCCGGGAGCCTGGTATGGCCCGCAGCAGCGGCCGAACGGCTACCGGTTCCTCCAGCTCCTCGACAAGCAGATGGGCGAGCAGGAGTTCGAGGAGCTGCCGCAGAGCGTGCAGCAGAACATCGCCGGCAGCGCCGGCGAGCTGGCGCGCGACCAGCGCTTCAACGTGTTCACGGACTCGCTATCCAGGGCGTATCACCCCGTCGTCGATCACGCGCTGATCGCCAAGCTGCCGTGGCCGGTGCCGACCGACGCGATGCGCTGAAGCGCTCACCGCAGCTTTCGCCGCACCTCCGCTGCCCGCCGCTCGCTGGCCTCGACGCGCGTGCCGTCCTTCAAGCGCAGCACCAGCACGCCGTCCTCGGCGCCGTAGCTCTCGATCGCGCTCATGTTGACGAGCGCGCCGCGGTGGACGCGCACGAACTGGCCCTCGGGCAGGCGCTCCTCCAGCTCCTGGAGCGTGTAGTCGACCAGGTACTCCTTGCCTTCGGCACGTGCGAGCACGAGCCGGTCGCGGGAGAACACGATCGGCACCTGCGAGAGGTCCAGGAGCTTCACCTCGCGCCGGTGGCGCACCGGGAGCCGCATGAGCGGCGCCGTGGCCGCCGCCAGCTGCTCGGAGCCGAGCGCCGTGCGCACCGCGGCGGCGTTGCCCGAGCGCTTGGAGCCGCTCTCCGCCTCGCGCACCACGCGCTGCACGGTCTCCGCCAGCCGCTCGCGACGGATCGGCTTCAGCACGTAGTCGAGTGCGGCCAGCTCGAACGCCTCGATGGCGTGCTGGTCGTACGCGGTCACGAACACCACGATGGGCGCGTCGTCGCCCTTCAGGTGCCGCGCCACCTCGAGCCCGGAGAGATCGGGCATGTGGATGTCCAGGAACGCCGCATCGGGCTTGGTCTTCGTGATCAGCGCCAGCGCCTCGCCGCCACCCTTCGCCACCCCGGCCACCTCGACGTTCTCGTGCTCGCTCAGCAGACGCTCCAGGTACTGGCGCGCCCGCGGCTCGTCATCGGCGATCACCACTCGTAAGCGCTCGCTCATCGTCACTCGCTTCCTCCGGTCGGGATGGGCCATGCCATGCGGACGGCGAATCCGCCCTCGGGCCTCGGCATGGCTTGTACTCGCGCGTCGGGCCCTGCGAAGTGGCGCACGCGCATTTCGAGGTTCTCGAGTCCAACACCCAGGCTCGGCGTGCCGTTGCCGTGCGGCACGCCGTCGTCGGCGAACTCCAGCTCGAACCAGCCGTTCGCCTCGCGCATGTCCAGCGTCATCCTGAGCGACGTCTCGCCGGGCTTGATCCCGTGCTTGAGACTGTTCTCGACCAGCGGCTGGAGCAGCAGCGGTGGCACGCTCGCCATGAGCAGCGCCGGGTCGCCGCGGTAGCGGAAGTGGAGCGGGTTCTCGTAGCGCTCGCGCGCCACGCCCAGGTAGTCCTCGACGAACCCGATCTCGTCCGCGAGCGGAACCGCCTGGCGCTTCCCCGCCTCCACCGTGTAGCGCAGCATGTCGGCGAGCCGCCCGGTGAAGCGCTGCGCCGCCATGGGATCGGTCTCGATCAGGTAGGCGAGCGCGTTCAGCGCGTTGAACAGGAAATGCGGCTGCACCTGCGCCTGGAGCGCGCGCAGCTCGGCGCGCGTGGCGGCGGCGCGCTCCGCGGTCAGTCGAAGATTGTCGAGGCGCACGCCGGCCTGCGTCAGCAGCGCGTTCACGGGACCGCGAGCGAACGCCGGCGTCTTTTCGGGCTCGACGACCACGGGGGGGCCGCCATCGGGCCACGCGATCTCCACCGGCCGGTGGAGCCCGCGCTCGATGCCGCTCTCCACCGCGCCGCGGACCTCTTCGCGGTCCAGGGCCGAGAGCAGGCTGTCGCCGGCGGCATCCAGCGCCTCGCGCAGCGCTTCCGGGTCGCGACCGTAGACGCGGGCGATGGCGCGCTGCGTGCGCTCGCGGAGCGGCGCGAAGGCGAACGCCAGGATCAGCGCGGCGATGACGTTGAA
>DATLUU010000217.1:0-2160 GCA_035577885.1 Verrucomicrobiia bacterium | reverse complement strand
GTCGAGCAGCTCGCCGCGCGCCTCACGACCGCCGGCTACAAGGGTGCCGTCGGCCCGCGCGAGCTGGAGCGCCTGCTCGACCGCGACGATGGTGAGCCCGCCGGCGGGCCGCGCACGCCCGGGCTCGACATGAAGGCTGGGCTGCCGCGCATGCTGGAGGAGGCCGAGCGGAGCTGGATCGCCGAGGCGGTGCGGCGCTACCCCGAGGCGACGCGTGCCGAGCTCGCCACGCTGCTCGGGATCAGCGAGGCCGCGCTCTACCGCAAGCTCCGAGCGCACCGGCTCGGCGAGTAGCCAGCACTCTCGCCAGCGACAGCCGGCTGTCACGGATGAGAGCGCGCGGCGGGCGCTCCGCCCGCGCACTTGCGGACCGGACGGCCGGCGATGTCGTTCGCGCGCGGCCGGTTGGCGCTCGAGCCGACCGGCGAGCGCGCCGCGGCACGCTCCGTGCGGTAAAGCCTCCAGCGGGACGTGTCCCGGGTGAAGCGCGATCGACGCGCTCAGGGACGCTGACACGAGAAGGGAGCCGCTCGATGAAGCCGGCCTGGTTGTGCCTGCCGCCCGCCGTGCTCTCGGCATTCCTCGGCAGCATCGTGTTCCCGGCGAGTGCGCACGCGTATGCGTACACGCCTCATGTCTGGGGCGAATGCGTCACGCTCCGGCTCACCGATGGCCGCACGCTCGCGGGCTCCTGGCGCGGGCCGCTGGGCTCGCCGTTCCAGCCCACGGACTATGCCAGCCGCTACGAGGCGTGGCGCGGCCCCTGGGGCTCGTTCACCGCGCCGGCGCTCGGCGAATCGTTGCTCGTGACGCGTAAGACGGGCGAGCCGCTGACCGGCGAGTTCAAGGGCTTCGCCGGCGGCGCTCTGCTGCTCGCCACGCCGGACAGCTGCGCTCACCTCATGGTGAAGCTCGACGAGGTCGCGGACGTGAGGCGCGCATCGGACCCGGCGACCGAGGCGGAGTGGGCGGCGGTGCGTGAGCACTGGACGGATGCCCCATCGCTGGATGGCGTCGCGCTCCAGAGCGGTGCGACGACGCTGGCGATCCCGACCGCGGCGATCGCGGCCGACGGTGCGATCCCTCCGGCAGTGGGCGGGAGCGGGGCGGGCGGCGGGAGCGGAGCGGGCGTGGTGATCCTGGGCGTGCTCGCGGCCGGGGTCGTCGCGTATCTCGTCGCCGCGTTCGTGGTCGCCAGCGCGTTCAATGGCTTCTTCAACGGATTGGCGAGGATCGGCCAATGACGCGGGCCGCCCTTCCCTGCCTGCCCGCTGCGCTGCTCTCGGCGTTCATCGGCGTGCTCGCGACGGCGCCCCCCGCGCGCGCGGCGTCCCCGACGTTCGCCGTGCAGGTCGAACAGATCTCGCTCCGGCGCCCGGACGCGAGCCAGTTCATGGACGGCTCACCGGGCGGGCTGGGAAGCCTCGATCCGGCGTCACGGCCCGTGACGACGTCCGACTCGATTCGCGTCGGCCCCGGCAACGATGAACCCACGGCCATCGTCTACGGGTCCGATCCGGACACCGACCGTGCGGTGGCGATCGCCCTGAACGTCGGGCTCTACGTGGCGAGCGCCATCCTGTTGGTCAAGCTGGTCTACGGCTTGGGGGACGCCTTCCACAGCGAGACGCCGCTGGCTCGGGGGGCGGGCCGATGAGCGGGGCCTCGCTTCAGAACCCACTCCCGGCCTCGCTCGCGGGCGCTCCTTCGCAAGTGAGCGAAGAGCGGTTCGCTGCCGCTGGCCCGCTCGCCCGGCGCGCGCTGCGTGCACTCGCGGCCAGCATGCTCTGCTTCGCCGTGCTCCACGTCGCGATCCTGGCCGTCCACGCCGCGATCCACGGCGACGCGACCGCGTTCAATCTGTTCACGATGGTGGAAGCGCAGCGCCTGTGGCCGGCGCTCGCGACCGGCGGCACCGCGCGCGAGTGCGCGCTCGGGCTCGGCTTCGTGGTCTACGGGGCGGCTTTCGCGGCGCTCGCGCACCCGCGACCCCATGGGCTCGAGCGGCGCGCAGTGCCGCGGCCGCGCCCGCTCGCGATCGAGGGGACAGGCGTGCGCGTCTCACCGGCGTTCGGGTGGTGTGCGTTGGTCGCAGGGATCACGCTCCACATGTCGGCACTCGCGGCGATCGGCCGGCTCGTGCGCGAGTTCCCATCGGTG
>DATLUU010000216.1:0-7280 GCA_035577885.1 Verrucomicrobiia bacterium | reverse complement strand
AGGAGCAGATCGTGCACGCGCTCCGGAGCGGAAACACGCCGGATGGCTCGCAGCTCGCGCCGATCATGCCGTGGATGAACTACTCGTCGATCCTCGACGAGAATGACGCCATGGCGATCGCGTCGTACCTGAAGAGCCTGCCGCCGGTCACGCACAAGAACATGGATCGCCAGCCGCCGGGCCAGAAGCCGGTCGGCGCGACCATTGCGTTCCCGCCGCCGCCGGCGTGGGACGTGCCGCCACCGCCCAAGCAGGCCGCGGCGAAGTAGCGGTCCTGCGAAGCCTCGACGGGCGCTCCGGCTCACGCCGGGGCGCCCGTTCGCTTGGCGCGCAGTCTCCGCCCTCCGTACCGCGTGACGGCCGCGGACCGTGGCGATCGCCTCGCCGGCCGTGTCCAGGCGGCAAGCGAAGGGCCCCGCGACGCTTTCGCGCGCGGGGCCCGGAAACGCCGCCGGCGGGTGTGCCGGAATCTGTTTTACGTCCCGCCCTTGGCGTCGTCCAGCGCGCGGATCATCTCCGGCTGGATGTCGAAGATCCGCATCTGCACCATCTTGTCGATGGGCACGTGCTTGTAGCCGGCGGTCTCCAGCCGGCGGATGTACTCCGGCGTCACGCCGTGGATGCGCATTTCAACCAGCTTCTGCGCCGGGATGCGCGTGTAGCCGAGCTGCTTCAGGTCGTTGATGAACTCGGTGGTGACGCCGTGGATGCGGAACTGCACCAGCACGTCGCGATCGAGGTTCGGGTAGCCGGCGCGGGCCATCTCGGCCGCGAACTCGGGCGTGACCTGGAAGATGCGCGACTCGATGTACTTGTCGAGCGGCAGGTCGTCCCCGGCGCGGCGCATGTCGCGGATGTAGTCCGGCGTGGCGCCGTGGATGCGGGTCTCGACCAGCTTGTCGGCGGAGAGGTGGTCGAACCCCACCGACGCCATGTCGCGGACGTAGGCGGGATCGACGTTGAAGATGCGGAACGACACGAACTTCTCCAGCGACACGTCGTAGCCGATCGCCTGCATCGAGCGGATGAAGCTGCTGGAGACGTCGAAGATCGCGAGCGAGAACAGCTCGTGCTCGCGATCCCGATCCACCCCGAGGTGGAGGCCCAGGCCGTCCAGCGTCCTCACGAAGTCCGGGTTCGCGTCGAACGTGAACGTGCCCGCCCCGAGGCCGGCCCGGAACGAGCCCTCGTACGTGATCGTGCCCGCCTCGCGACGCATCTCGAAGCGCACGTCCACGGCCGAGCGCGAGCGCACCTGTTCGGCGGTGAGCCCGGCGAAGTCGGAGACCCGGTAGCGCGTGCCGCTGTTGTCGTGGCGGCTCGTGCGCATCGAGAACTCGAGCCGGTCGGCGTGGTCCTCGTCGAGCGACGCCGTCCACGAGCCCGTGATCGGGCTGGTTCCGGCCCGGGCGACGAGCGGCACCACGGCCAGCAAGACGATGGCGAGGATGCGACGGATCATGACGTACTCCTTCGGCGCCGCCCCGGGGAGCGGGGCACCGGCGCTCAACGGCTCCGGTACTGGGACATCTCGTCGATGAAGCTGTCGTTCATGCCGCCGGCGGCGAGCCGGCAGAGATCGCTGACGCTGAGGTTCGCGTAGCCCGCCTTCGCGAGCTTGCGCACGAGCTTGGGAGTCACGCCCACGGCCGCCAGCGACTGTGCCTCGTGCGCGTCACGAAGGACGATGCCGGCCGCGCGCAGCTCGCTCACGTACTCCGGGCTCACGCCCACCGCCGCACAGCCCTGCAACTCGTTCGCGGAAGCGAGCCGGAGGCCGCTGGCGCGCATGCCGCGGACGTATTCGGGCGTGACCCCGACCGCGACCAGGCCCTGCGCCTCGCTCGCAGAGGAGATCTCGAAGCCCGCAGCCCGCATGTCGCGGACGTACTTGGGCGTCACCCCCACCGCGGCCATGCCCCGGACCTCGTCCGCGGAGGCGATCGCGAAGCCGGCGGCGCGCATGCCGCGGATGTATTCGGAGGTCACGCCCACGGCGACGAGGCTGGAAGCTTCGCTCGGGCTCTTCACCGCGAGCCCCGCGTTGCGCATGTCCGCGATGAACTCGGGCGTCACCCCCACCGCCGCCATGCTCTTCGCCTCCTCGTACGAGCGCAGCTCGAGACCGGCGGCGCGGATCCCCTGGACGTACCCGGGCGTGGCGCCCACGGCGTACATGCCGGCGATCCTGGAGATGTCGATATCGGGGAACACCGACCGCATCTCCAGGATGTCGGCCGTGGACACGCCCTGCGACCGCAGCTCGATCAGCTCGTCCACCGTCAGCCGGATGCGGCCGTGGGCGATGGCCTCGGTCGAGTTCGGCACCAGCGCGGTGCCGCTGTCGTCGTCCGCGTCCGGGCCGCTGGCGACGGTCGCTTCGGCGGCGACGGGTTCGCCGGTGACGGTCGGCGAGTCGGTGGCGTTGGCGTCGTCGGTCGCGTCGGGACACTGGCTCGCGTGCGCCGACTGGACGCACGCCGGGAGGGCCGGGCGCGCCGTCGTCACGGTCGTGGGGCTGCTCGCCATGGTCGTGGCGGCGCGCACCGTGGGAACGTGGGCTTTCTCCGCGACCTGCGGCCTGGCGATCGCCGTGAGCGATGGCCCGGCGAAGGCGAGCGCCAGGCCCAGGAGCAGCGCCAGCGCGGTGACGCCGCGCACCGGGCCGCTCGAGGGAGCGGGCCCGCCCACGACGCGGCGGATGCGGTGGAGCAGCAAGCCGCCGCGTGCGGAGACCGCGAGCGCCAGCGTCTCGCCGCGCAGCTCCTCGAGCCGCGTCAGGGCACGGGCGTACTGGAGCGGATCTCCACACACGCCCACGGCGAGGTCATCGCAACAGTTCTCGCGCTCGATCCGGACCTGGCGCGAGATCCACCACACCGCGGGGTGGTAGAAGAGCAGCGTCTCGACGGCGGCCTGGAGCAGGTTGACGACGAGGTCGTGGCGCCGGATGTGCGCCAGCTCGTGCGCGAGGATCATCTCCAGCTGCCCGGGAAGGAGCCCGGTGAGCGTGTTCGCGGGGAGCAGGATCACCGGGCGCAGGAGCCCGACCACGGCCGGGACCTGGACCACCGTGGATTCGAGGAGCCGTACCGCGCGGTGCACGCCGAGCGCGACCCCGAGCCGCCGCGCCATCGCCAGCCAGGGCTCGCACGCGGGCTGGGCGTGCACGGTCACGAGCCGGCGCGCGCGCAGCCACTGGACGATGAGGCGCAGCGACAGCAGCGCGACGCCGACGATCCACAGCGTCACGATCGTGGGCAGCGCATCGCTCGCGACGCGCCAGGGATCGGGCATGGAGGCGACGCGCGCCGGGGCGAATGTCGCGACCACGATCGTGGCGAGGCTCGGTGGCGCCGGCGCAGCGGCTGTCGCCGTCGCGGGCGACAGCGGAAGCGTGGCGATCGCGTGCCGTACGAGCCGGGGCGCTTCGTGACCAGCGATCGCGTACGAGCGCAGGCCGGTGAGCACGCCGACCACGACGAGGAGCGCCAGCGCGGCGCACGAGAGCGCATAGCGCAGGTTCGCGCTCCGCGACGGCAGGAACGCGAGCAGGAGCGCCAGCGCCGCGGCGATCGCGGCGCCCTGCCAGACGAGGTGCAGCAGCGCCCAGCCGACGGCCTGCAGGGCGGGAGCGAGCGACATCGCGAGGGCCTGGGCGAACATCATAGGGCCTCCCCTTTTTCGAGCTGGTCGAGCAGTGCGCGGATGCCGCGCAGTTCTTCTTCGCTGGCGGGCCGTTCGGAGAGCGCGTGCAGCACGAGCTTCGCGGACGAGCCGCCGAACGCGCGATCCACGAGGTCGCCGAGGAGCTGGCGCTGCGTGCGCCGCTCGCTCTCCCGCGCGGCGTAGACGTGGGCGCGCTGCGCCTCGTCGCGCACCACGAGCCGCTTCTCGGTCATGATCTGCAGCAGCTTGAGGACGGTCGTGTAGCCGCTCCCGTGCGACCGGCTCAGCACCTGATGCACGTCGCGAACCGTGCTCGGGCCGCGCTGCCACAGCACGCGCAGGATCGCGAGCTCTGCGTCGGTGGGCCGCGGTGTGCTCACTCGCTTCTCCGCCATGTCCGCGATGCCTCCAGGAAATCGAACGGCACTTCGAACGGCACGGGGGCATGCTAGTACGAAGGGTTTCGTAGAATCAACGAAGATCTTCGTAGCGCGGGCGAACGAGCTACGAACGCCATCCCGTGGCGCGCCCGGCCGGGGGGGCTGCGAGGCCCCGGCCGGGGGAGCTCTGAGCGCCGGCCGCCCCCCCGGCAGGCGGCGCGACGACCTACGGCGTGCCGAACACCGTGCCCAGGCGCACGAGGATCTGGTCGGAGGTGTGGCTGTCGCGCTTGGCGTTCACGGTGCCGCCGAACGTGTTCACGTCCTCGGGGAGCAGGAAGTCGTGGCGGATGCCCGAGCGGTACTCGGCGCTGATCTCCGCCAGGTGCCCCGGCGCAACCTCGCGGCGAACTCCCAGACCGCCGCTCCATGCGAACGCGATGCGGCTGTCACCGTGCTTGGCGGAATACGGTGCTCCATTCGCGGTGCCGGAGAGCTCGCTGTCCGTCCAATAGGTGTCGAAGCCGACGGTGCCGAAGATGAACGGCGTGACGTCCTTGTTCGGCATGGAGAACTCGGGGCCGACGCCGAAGAACAGGCTCCAGTTCGTGGTCTCGATGCTCAACTTGTCGGTACCGCTCTGGTTCGAGGCCGGCACGTCCACCGTGCGCGAGAAGTTGTAGAGCAGGCCCGTATTCGAGCGCAGCGCGAACTTCTTCCCCGGCTTGCGCGTGATCGACGAGCCGTCGAGCGCGAGACCGAAGCCGGCGATCTTGCCCCAGTCGCCCATCGGGAACGCGCCCACGAAGTAGCCGCCGCCCAGGTACTGCATCTTCGCTCCCGAGCCGGCGGGATGCAGGGGAACCGCGACTTGCGCCGGAGGCGATGAAGTCGCCGTGGAATCGGACTGCGCGAACGCCGGCGCGGCGCCGGCGCTCAACGCCGCGAGCGCGAGCATCCCAGCGAACGTCGAACGAGGGTGTCTCATGAGGACTCCGAGAGAGGGACGCGCTCCATCGTGCGTCAGCGTGACGCACGCGTGATGAGCGGCGAGCGACGTTAGATGCGTCGTGTGCGCGAGTCAATGACCGAGGTTCTCGAGCGCATGGGTCATCAAGCGCACGGACGTCAATTGTGCAAACGACAACTCGAATCTGCTGGGAGCGCGTATCGCGTTGCCGTTAGTCTGCCGCCCTCCTCTCCGGTTCCGAAGCTCACCCATCTCCACTCCTCGGTGAGCAGTGCCGCTTCGCGACGCTCCTCCGATGCGCGATGTCGACTCATCACGCCGGAGGCCAAGATGCACGCACATCACGGTAGTGGAACACCCGTGCCTTCTCCGCAGGTGAACACCGGACCCTGTGCTGCGGAGTTCGCCGGAGCCCGCGACGCCGCCGAGATCGACGCGCACGTTGCCCGTTCCCACCTCTCCAAGGCGGCGCTCCTCGCGATCGCGTGCGCGCTGTTCGTGGGCTGCGGCACGCACCGCGCACCCATCGCGGCGACGGCGCCGGCCGCGACCGACGTCGCCAGCGCGGACGCATCGGTGGATGTGACCGAGCTCGGGGCCACGGGGAAGACGCCCCGGGTCGGCCCCGGCGCGCTCGGCGGCCCGCTGGCGGGAATCGACGCCGGGCTGCTCGCGCGCTTCGAGGCCGGGCGCGACGATTTCATCGAGGAGGAGGACATCGCTGACGGCATCGGCCCCGTGTTCAACGAGGTGTCGTGCGGCACTTGCCACGACCAGCCCGTGGGCGGGACGACCGGCCGCACCGAGACGCGCTTCGGGCGCGTCGTCAACGGCCGCTTCGATCCGCTCGCGGAAGAGGGCGGCTCGCTGATGCAGGATCATGCCATCGGAGCGGTCGGGGCCGGCGCCGGAGCGGTCACGTTCGTGCCGGAGACGGTGCCCGCCGAAGCCAACGTCCGGGCGCTGCGGCTCACGACGCCGCTGTTCGGGCTGGGCCTGGTGGACGCCGTGCCCGACGAGACGTTCCTCCAGCTCGCCCAGCTCGAGGCCTCCCGCTCGCCCTCGACAGCCGGTGTGGCGAACCTCGTGACCGAGATCACGACCGGCGCCACGCGCGTCGGGCGGTTCGGGTGGAAGTGCCAGGTGCCGACGTTGCACCAGTTCTCGGGCGACGCCTACCTGAACGAGATGGGCGTCACGAGCGCGCAGTTCCCGAACGAGAGCTGCCCGCAGGGCAACTGCGCCCTGCTCGCGTTCGATCCGGTGCCGACGTTGAACAACGACGGTGCGGACGTGGACCGCTTCACCGACTTCATGACGCTGCTCGCGCCTCCACCCCGCGCCGAACGCGCGTACGGGGTCGCGGCGCATGGTGAAGAGGTGTTCCGCAGCCTCGGCTGCGCCAACTGCCACACGCCGTCCCTGGTCACCGGGGAGAGCCCGGTGCCGGCGCTCTCCCACAAGGTGTTCCAGCCGTTCTCGGACTTCCTGCTCCACGACATGGGCCCGCTCGGCGACGGCATCGTGCAGGGGAATGCCGGCGCCACCCAGATGCGGACGGCACCGCTCTGGGGCTTGGGCTCGCGTCACACGTACCTGCACGACGGGCGCGCCAGGACCGTGGAACAGGCGATCACCGCGCACGCCGGCCAGGCTGCGGCGGCGCGCGAGCGCTACTACCGCATGAACCCCGGGCTGCGCCAGCACCTGCTCGCATTCCTGCGTTCGCTCTAGAGACGTCCGCACAATTCGGCCGCGACGAGTATTCCCCACGAGGAGTTCCACCCACCAGGCCGCCATGGAGGTCACGTGCAGGCAACATCACTCGTTTCCCGTCCCACGTTCCGCTTCCCCCTGCGTACGCTCGCTGGCTTCGCGACACTTGCCGTCGCCATCGCCACGTCGCTGACGCTGGGGTCGTGCGGAAAGAGCACGCAGACGATGAACCCGGACGTGAGCGTCAACGACAGCGCCAAGCTGCCGGCGACGCCCACGGGGGGCCAGCCGTCGGCGAAGTTCGCGTTCTCGACGTCCGATCTGGACCTGATCAAGACCACCAGCGGCACGAGCGGCTGGGTCACGATCCTCTCGGCGCCGATCAAGATGCCGGCGGCGAAGGAGCTGTTCGTGAGCGCATCGCTCGAGGCCGGGTTGTTCACGCAGACGCTGGTCCGGAGCAAGAACAACAAGAAGGACACGTCCACGGCCAGCGTCGCCATCCAGGTCCAGGCGCTGATCGACCATACGCCGGTGCCGCCCGG